>CAXHHS010000027.1:0-18223 GCA_964015645.1 uncultured bacterium | reverse complement strand
AACCAGGTATTCCAATCGAGTAAACCTTAAACCAAAGCGCACAGCCAAAGTTCTTTTGCCGGCAGCTTTGTCGGTATAAATATCCCGCAAATTATTAACGGTTAGCAATGCGGTAGAAATAAGCCCCGGCGCTAACCCTGCCAATAAAACGGTTTGATTGATAGAAAGCGCTTGAACGTAATAAGTGCCGCCAACCGCCACCGGGCCGAAAAAGATTAGCACAAAAATATCGCCAAGTCCGTTGTAACCAAGCGGATAAGGTCCTGCGGTGTAAAGAATTCCAAATAGAATGGAGAAAATGCCCACGATAAAAATCGGCCAGCCGCCGCGGGCAATTAAATACAATCCGGAAAGAAATGCTAAAGCGAATATTAAGATAAAGGCTTTTTTCATAGCCGCTGGCGTAACCAGCCCGGCGGCGGTTGCCCGGGTTGGACCCAGGCGCTCTTCAGTATCGACACCTTTTACATAGTCAAAATAATCATTCGCGAAATTGGTACCGATTTGGATCAATAAGGCCCCAACCAAAGCTGTTAGTGCCGCCAACGCGTGAAAGCTGCCATCGCTAAAGGCTATTGCCGTTCCCATCAACACAGGCGAAGCGGCTGCCCACAGGGTTTTAGGGCGGATCGCATCGTACCAGATTTTGATTCTCGATTGCTGGTTTTGAGTTTCCGATTGGCGGCCAGATTCAGTCGTTTCCAAATTCGCTCCTTGTATTAAATCGCCAATATTCAATATTCAATCCTCACGGTCTGCGAGTAAACTTTTTGAAATCCGGTTTGCGCTTTTCCAAAAATGCTTTTTTACCTTCCTGGCCTTCTTCCGTCATGTAAAACAGCATGGTGGCGTTGCCCGCGAGTTCCTGTAACCCGGCCTGGCCGTCGCAGTCGGCGTTTAACCCGGCTTTTAAACAGCGAATCGCAATGGGCGAATTGGCTAAAATTTCCCGGCACCATTGCACGGTTTCTTCCTCTAATTTTTCGTAGGGAACGACGGTGTTTACCAAGCCCATATCAAGCGCTTGCTGCGCATTGTACTGGCGGCACAAAAACCAGATCTCCCGTGCTTTTTTCTGGCCAACAATTCTGGCCAGGTAGCTTGAGCCATAACCGCCATCAAAAGAGCCGACTTTGGGCCCGGTTTGACCAAAGATGGCGTTATCTGCGGCAATTGTTAAATCGCACATAACGTGCAACACATGGCCGCCGCCAATGGCATACCCCGCTACCATTGCGATTACGGGTTTGGGGCAGGTACGTATTTGCCGTTGGAAGTCAAGCACGTTCAAGCGATGAGTACCTTGATCGTCCACATACCCCGCTTCACCGCGGATGCGCTGGTCGCCGCCGGAGCAAAAGGCTTTTTCGCCTTCGCCGGTTAAAATGATGACACCGGTTTCGGAATCATTGCGAGCATCTTCCAGGGCACTTATCATTTCTCGAACCGTTAGCGGGCGAAAGGCGTTACGCACCTCCGGCCGATTAATGGTAATTTTGGCAATACCATCTTCTGTCTTCTCGTAACGAATATCGCTAAAATCGATTGCGGTTTTCCATTCTACGTTGCTCATTATGGTCTCCTCTTTTGTTTATTGTACTATTCGGTTTTTGATCTCTTGACAGGATTTACAAGATGAACAAGATTGAACAGGTTGTTAAATTTAACATTGTCGATTTAATCAGGTGTAATTTTGTGAATCTTGTTTACCCGGTAAATCCTGTCGAAAAAAACCGAAGCAACATTTTACGAATTCATCAGTGTTTTCAAAATGTGTATTATGCCCGCAGCCTGGAATTATGCTTCTTTGGGCAGCGGGACATGTTTCTACCATCTCATTAGCAATAGCCCGGAATTTAGCATCTTTTTCTCCAACTACCAAAAGCAGAGGAATTTTATTTTGCTTTACTTTTTCCCATAACAAAGGCTGTTCGCCAGTGCCCATCTCTCTCAGCGATTTTGCTAACAAGTGCGGTTG
The DNA here is from genome assembly GCA_964015645.1 of uncultured bacterium. Lineage (GTDB taxonomy): Bacteria > Calditrichota > Calditrichia > RBG-13-44-9 > J075 > CAXHHS01. Next base: position 16,245 of record CAXHHS010000027.1, on the reverse strand, counting down.
ATTCATTTGACGGCGTTTTATCATCTCTTCAAACCGGGGATGGGATTTGAGGGTTTGAAATAAAGGTAGATTATACCATTTGTTAAGAAACGCCTCAAAATCCGTTTGCTCCAATTGAAGCGCTAATTGATGATCTTTTTCCCGCCGGTTTTTCCTTTCCGGTTCGGTTTTTAAACCAGGTGAGGCCGATTCCAGAACAACCTTTGTAAAATAAGCAGGATAAAAAATTGTTAAATACAGCGCCAATCTACCGCCCATGGAGTATCCTACAAGGCCGCATTTGGAAATTTGTAAGCGTCTCAAAAGTGCGATTATGGCTTTTGCAGTAGAACCCATGCTGAAGTTTGCTTGTTGGTGAAACGAAACGGATTCCCCATGTCCCGGTAAGTCAATCGTTAAGCAGCGATAGTCATGGCAGAATTCAGCAACAATTGGAACCCAATCTTTTTTAGAACCCATAAAGCCATGCAAAAAAAGAATTGTTGGTGAATTTTTTGAGCCTATAAGCTGATGTTTTAACTGCATTTAGATAGTTAGCTAATATTTAAGAATTTCTTTCCGATAACTAAATAGATATGCTTGTCAGGATTGCCAGCCTTTTTTAAGGGTTACAGATATTAATATTTAGAAGGCAAACTGCCAGCTTTAATTTAACATTCCACTTTTTAAAAATCTAAATCAATTCTATAAAATCCAAGGAGGATTTATTATGGGATTCATTAAAGCTTTATTGCCAGGTATATCTCAATTTAGAAATATTTTGAGTAAGCTATTGAAACTGCTTTGGTTTTCATCGCTTGTGTTGGCTTTTTTTACTGCTGTTCAATATCCATCATTCGCGCAAAGCGGCGACTACGATTGGGTAGATAGCAACATCGGCCCGGGGATAATATCATTTAACTGGGAGGCTATCGATAGCATTGGAACGAAGGTTGATATGCAAGATGACGGTTTTCAAGCGGAAATTACGATGCCGGATTTTACCTTCTTTGGGTCCCAATTCGACAAAGTAAACATCAGCGCCAATGGCTTCATCACATTGGGCAGCGATACCGAAGGTCTCGGCGAATCGAATAACCATTCACTCGCCAATCCTGCTTTCAATAAGCCGAAAAATATCATCGCGCTTTTTTGGGATGATCTGGATCCCGGGGAAGGCGGCGCTATCCATTATTATAATGACAACGACCGCTTTATCGTGCAATATTCCAATATGCGACCGTATGGCGGCAGCAATCTTGCCTCGTTAATCGGAAGTTATACTTTCCAGGTAATTCTTTATTTGGATGATGTAGATGGCAGGAAATCCGGTGAAATCGTGATCCGGTACCTGGAGATGAAAGACGCACGAAATAGTGCCACCATTGGCATTCGCAACGACGACAGTTCCGAAAAACTCCAGGTAGCTTACAACACATCTTATGTAGAAGACAGCCTGGCTGTGCTGATTACAACAGAGCCTATCCTGGCATCTTTTACCGGAATCTATGATGATGGATGGAATATGATTAGCCTGCCGTTGTTAACAACAGAAACTCACGTTGATAGCATTTTTAATAACCATTTTCCCAACTCGCTTTTTAGTTTTAATGGGGCTTATGTAAATGAAGACTCCCTGGATATAGGTACCGGTTATTGGCTAAGATTTATGACAGCCGATACTGTCAACTTTGAAGGTTTGGCGTTGGATTCTTGCACTATTTTGCTGCAAGCCGGTTGGAATATGATCGGAACTCCCTCTTGTGATGTTTCGGTAACTGATGTAATCGATCCCGGCGGCATTATTGCTGAAGGTACTTATTTTGGGTTTAACGGCGCTTATTATAATGCCGATACCCTGAGACAAAAAGAAGCCTATTGGGTTTTTGCAAATGCAGCCGGAACCATTACATTAGATTGCAGCGCGCCTCCCGTCTCCGGTCCCGGACCGGGACTGCCGGATTTAAGCAACGAAAGCCGGCTGTTTATCCAGGATGCTGACGGTAAAAACCGCTCCTTGTATTTTAATGTTACCTTAAGCGACACTTCCCAACAAACCAGCTACCTCATGCCGCCGGTACCGTTCTCCGGCATATTCGATGTTCGCTTTAACGGCGACTATCGTTTAATTCAGCAGGATGAAGATACCATTCAAGTGCAAACGGATCATTTTCCGCTTTCCGTAACACCCCATAACCTGCCTTCAAACGGGTATGATTATTATCTAAAAGAAATATCCAATAGCCCCGGCATTCCCGTTAGCCCGCACCTGATGAAAGAAGGCGAGCTGATAAACATTACCGATCCCAATGTAACTCAGTTAGAAATTATAAAACAGAAGTGAGAACAAATTTCTTAACAGCCTTAAAAATCCAAACTTTAAAGAATTTTCTAAGGTCTTTAAAAACAATCATTTTTTGAATAAAAAAAGCAAAAACACCAAAGAAAAAAATCATGGAGAATATAAAATGCGATACAACTTGTATAACACACGATCCCCAATTGTAAATCATTGGAAAAAAAGAAATTTTCTATTTGCAATTCTCGGTCTTGTCTTGATGACAACAACCGGAATTTACGGACAAGATGAACCTCGCCGCTTTAACGAATTTAATATGCAGCCGGAGGTGTGGCATTTTCCCGGGCCGGTGGAAGGCAATGTGGATGCCAAAGGCGATCTTTCGCTGTCCATCCCGATTATGACGGTGCCTGGCACCAATGGATTGGATTTTGATATCGCCTTTAGCTACAAAGCCGGCATTCTCTACCATGCAACCGCCAGTTGGATTGGCCTGGGATGGAATTTTGATCCCGGCAGTATTTCTCGCGATGTGCAGGGCAATATGAAGATAAACAATGTTGACTATGGCGTGGATTATAACAACAAGGATAATAACAATTCTTTCGAAGAACTGCCGGATGTCTACTACGTTACCCTGCCCGGTAAAGGCACGCTAACGATGAGCCGTGCTAATGTCGCCGGAAATCCATCGGGAATGTTAATGCCTGACAACGGCGACTATGGATTTTATTTGGAAGAATACAAACCCTACAAAGTCGAGTTTGAAGTATCCGATTCTAACTACACCTGGCCGCAAAATATAGCGCCAGGCAATGGAGAAACCGACATCATCGAATTTACCATCACTACTGATGACGGCGTTCGCTACATCTTCGGTTTACCGACGATGGCAAAATTCCGGCTGGATTTGGATGGAGTTAATTATATTCACCCCAATGCCTGGCGGCTACTGGCCATTGTCGGCCCGGATTTCGACGGCGATATCGACGGTTTGCGCCAGGATAAACCCGGGGATGATCCCGGTAGTTTTAATAGCTGGATCAAGTTCGAATATGAATTTGATAATAACAAAACGTATAGATCGTGGGATTCCGGCGCGTCGCAGCTAATTCAAAACACCTATCTTAAGCGCATTATTACCCCAACCCATGTTGCCGAATTTATTTCCGAAGAAGATCGCAGCGATGTAAACTTTGTGAATGAACCAAGCGGGGAAATGGGTTTAGATTCCTTATACAAACGGTTGGATGATATTGTTTTACGCACAACCGGCGGAGATGTGGTAAAAATAGTTAAGCTCCGGCAAAACTATCAACTTGCACCCCCGGCTCCCGGTATGAACGGCTCTGACGGAAAATTAACCTTAACCTCCATAGAATTTGAATCCTATAATGACCAATCGTTATCGAGTTACATATTTGCATATAACACCGGTGCTCACAACCCGTCCTGGAGTGATGGCCTTAATGATCATCATTATGATTTATTTGGATATTATAACGATGGGGTAAACCCCAGGCTTGGCTCTGTTGGCAATAGTATTGATGAAAATACAATCGATGCCCAGGCCTGGAGCTTAAAAAAGATCACCTTTCCCACTGGCGGCACCGAAGAATATTTTTATGCCAATGACAAGATTGACGATGGCGAAGTATCTTACCAGCGATTTGATGAAAGCGGTTCCGGACCGCAAACCATCACCTTCAATTATAACGCCTGGTTAGATCCCAACGCGCCGGCTCGCCACCAGGGCGGTATCCGCGTGGTTGCCATCCATAGAACTGATGGTTTGGGGAATACCGAACTGATCGATTTTGATTACGGACCCGGGCATGTGAATGGCATTCCCCCCAAACTGCCGCCCTGGCAAAATGCCAGCGGCGTTGCCCGCAATGAATACCAGCCCCGCAGCCGCGGCGGCGTAGATGTCTACTACGAATGGGTACGCCGAAAAGTAACCGATCTCGCCCAAAACTCCCAAAACGAGGTAACCACCTATTACGACGTGGTAAAAGACGGCTTCCGCAAAAACGATTTTTTATTCGTCGCACAAATCGGAAGCCACTGGGCGATGTACAGCGATAACAACGATTTATTCGGCGGTTTGCGCTGGGATACCCCCACCCGCATTATTAGCGATCGCGGTTCGGAAACCGATACCGTTTCCTTCCAATACACCTCCACCAACCGCACCGCCAGTAGAATGGTTTCCATGGGCACCGTGTTCGGCAGAACTTACGAGCTGGTGCAGATTACCCCGGTAATTCTTCGCGAAGATAAACGCATTAAATCCTTCGATTTAGCGGAAGAAGAACAGCGGATTACCACCACTCGCACCTACAGCGGCGATACGCGCCAGCTAAAATCGGAAACCGTCGATGCCGGCCCATTTCATACCTTTAGCGAAATTACCTACGCTCATGAGGTCTCCGACTACGGCGGCGATACCTGGGACCCCATCGCCCTTGACAGCATGGATAATATGCGGCATCAAAACATCCTGACCCCGGTCGCTAAAACCGTTAACTTTGCCTTTAGCGGCCTGGAGGGAAATAACGGCGCATGTGTTGGGATACCGGTTCAATTTGAAACAGTTTCGGCGACTGCTCAAGCGGATGATAACGATCTAAATGAAACGAAAGAAGTGTTCTTTTCTATTGAAAGCACGCAGGATATTATTTATCAATATAGCCTTGCTGTTGCAAGATTCCCTCCCGGCAGTAGCGGCACAATGATGGGGATAGCACAAGCAAAGATCTTCAAACAAAATGGCGCCAATTGGGATCTAATTCTGGAAAGCGAACAAACCGTGGATGAAACCTGTGGAAACCCCAATTCTTGCATTAACGCTGGTGTGGATACCTTATTATTGCAACCGGGGGATTATAAAATTCAAGTTCAGGCATCATGCGAAAGCTTTTGCCGAACATCCGCTGCCGCCAGTGTTGTATACGGAACCGAAGTCATTCAACCCTCGCTGCAATCCGCGGTTATTTCCACTTTTTCATCAGATGAAGGCGTTAATGCCGGTAACATTTGGGAACGCCACGAAGAATACCAGCTCCGAACGGAAGATCTGAATCTCTGCGACCCGCCCAATTTTGATAACTGGTTGGCAAACGGTTCTTTCGATGCCCGCTGGCAATTAACCAATAAAATAGAGCAATATAAATTTGGCCGCCCCACCCAAATACGGGATGCCAACAACAACTTGCTGGAAATCTTTTATGGTGATAACGATAACAACATGAGCAACAGCAATGGCGATGACGGTTTATACCACGCTTTTGTCACCGGCATCCGTTTAAACGGGGAAACTGCCGCAGACACCCTCTCCAAACAGTTCGATTATGATACCCGTTTTCTACAAGTGAACCGCATTACCGATGAAAGCGGCAACACCAACCAATTTACCTTTGACGAATTCGGGCGATTGATTTCCGTTATCGACGCCAATGGCAATACCATTACCGAGCAGGAGTACCGTTTTGCCGATTTTGGCAGTAATGAACCCAATTACATCAAAACCCTGCTGCACTTTTCCGAGAACCAACAGCAGGAAAGCTACGAATATTTTGATGGCCGCGCCCGTATGGTGCAAAAAGCCACTCGCGCCGATGGCTTTGATTATTACGAAGCGCTGGCATTAGATTCCCATGGCCGCACCGAACGCGCCTACCGGCCCTACCGCGAAACCGAATCCGGCACTTTCCCGGAATATGACCAACAGTTTGCCGACAATAGCGACGGCTTTACGGAGAACTTTTATGTGTCTCCGATTGATGACCGCTTGCAGAAAGTGTTTTTTCCCGGCGATCAAAATGCTCTTAACGCTAACTTTTTTGGCTACAGTTATGAAAAGGCCGCCAGCGTGTTAGCCAGTTCCTTCAATGGCCTGGATTTAAGCAACATCGTTTGGGCCAGCGCCCGCACAACCGATGAGAGCGGTTTCCAAACCCTTTCCTACACCGATGAGTTGGGCCGCACCGCCCTGGAAACCAAACTGCTAAACGATCCTGCTTTGCCGCCGTTGGAAGTAAACACCTTTGCCGGGGTAAAATTCAGTTCCATTGATAGCAGCAGAACCGCGACCCGGCAATTTACATTGTCTAACCCCAATAATCTTAATGTGGATTGGGTGTTTGACGTTGGCACCATTAGCGGCGGCGGCCATATAACGGCAACCGTAAAGATCGAAGAAGAAGATGGAACGCCGTTATTATCCGAACAATCATTGATTTACAATAACCCGGGAAGCGGGCAGAACACCATTTCAGGCTCCGTAACCGGCGTCGTTGGTAAAATTTACACCATTACCGTGGAAGCCACGATTGTCGCTTTGGACCCCGGTGCCGTTGCTGAGTGGCTGTACCGTAACCTATCGCGCGTTCGATTTTACGCCCCTCCACACCTTCTTCCTGTACGACCGCAACGGTAATCTAACGGAAGTTTACCCGCCCAACGCCTTTGAGAGCGGCGCCACTCCCGACGATTGGAAAACAACCTTTACCTACAACACCCTCGGCCAGTTAATCCAAAAAACCTCCCCCGATGCCGGCACTGTCAAATTTAAATACGACGCCAACGGTAACCTGCGCTTCTCCCAGGATGCCAACCAGGCCGCTGCCATAAAAACCGGGTTTACCACCTACGACTTTGCCGACCGGCCCATCTACATTGGCGAAGCCACCATCGGTAATTTTGATAACCTCGATCCGGATATCATGGAAAGCTTTGAGGCTGTTGAAAGTAACTGGATTAGTGTGAATGTGTACGATAAATACGGTGTTGTATTAACCGAATTTCCCTGGGATCAGGTGCCGCTTCAGCACTATCCATTAGAAATGATGGGTAGCCCGGAGAAACAAAATGTGAAAGGCCGGCTGACAGTAAATGCCTATAGGTCGAATGATAAATGGCAGGTTACAATCTACCGCTACGATACCAACGGGCGGGTCAAAAGCAAATACATTTTAACACAAGATGTTGCCGAAATTACCCAAATCGGCTACAAATACGACTTGCAGGGTCAGGTAACCAACCGTGTTGTGCGTTACGGCGGCGAGCGCTTTTACCATTACAACGAATACACCGAATTAGGCCAGCTAAAAAAGGTTTACACCGCGGCAGAAAACCAGCAGCCGGATACCGGCAGCGTTGCCTACGCCTACAACCCCACCGGCACCGTAAACGATGTCCGCTATAGCGAACAAAGCGGCGGTAGCTACCATATTGCCATTCCCTTTGCCTACGACCTGCGCGACCGCCTGACAGATATTGATAATTTCGATTCCCCCACAATTCCGTTTGCCGCCCGCTACCATTACACCCACAACGGCAATATCGATACGGTTAAGTTTTATAATAACAACGGCGCTACCCAAATGAGCGGCCGGGAAATATCCCGCTATGATTTCGAGTATGATTCCATTGACCGTTTGCTCCAGGCGGATTATTCCTATCGAATTGCTGCAAGCGGCCCCTGGATTAATATTCCTGCTTATGACGTGGAAAATCTAAGCTATGATCCCAATAGCAACATTCTTACTCTCAGGCGCAACCAAATTGGCTCGCCAACCACTATTGATGATCTAACTTACCAATATAATAACAGCAACAATCAACTGACTGATTTGCTGGATAATGGCGTCTCCCACCCGGATACGGCCTGGGATGCCAAAGACAGCAACTACGAATACGATGCTAATGGCAACGTAACGCTAGTAAGAGAAAACGGAAACATCCGTTTTGATCAATTTGAGTATGACACCCGGAATCTACTGGAGCAGCTTCGCAACAATCACCCCAATACGTTTACCGTTACTTACCGTTACAATGCCGCCGGGCAGCGAATTTATAAAAATCTCTCAACCGAGAATGAACCGGAATACTACATCCTCGATGACGACCAAATTCTCGGCGTCATAAAAGGCGATATTTTGCTCAATTGGAACATTTGGGGCAATGGAATTATTGGCCGTGTGGAAAAGAATGCCGTAAATTTGGACCATTTTTATTATCTCCAGGATCACCTCGGCTCCACCCGGGTCGTGGTAAATGATACAGGCATGGTGATGGAAGCGTATGATTATTATCCCTTTGGAATAAAAATGCCAGGTCGTATATTTCTTAGCGGTACAGACATTACCAAAAACCTCTTCACCGGGAAGGAGCGTGATAAAGAAACCAATTGGGATTACTTTGGAGCGCGGTATTATCATCCGGCGATTGGGCGATTTTTAGCTGTAGATCCATTGTCTGATGAAGTTCTTAGTAAGACTCCTTATCATTATACTAGCAATAATCCAATTAACAGATTTGATCCTGATGGTCAACTTGATTTTGATAAAGCTTTATCTATAGTTCGAAATAATGTTGAGGTTTCCGTGGGGACTGGAATAGGTGTAGGTGGATCATTAGAAGTACCATTTGTTGGAGCTATTGGAGGAGATTTATCTTTATTTTCTATCGATGTTATGTCTAATCTCTCTGGTAATTTAAAAGGAGAAGGTAAAGTAATTTCTGGAAGTTTTGGTTTAAATGTTTTGGAGACGAATATTGTAAATGTTGAGGGTACAGTAGCACAAGGTGCTATCACCTCTGAGGGAAATGCTCAAGGGAATTTACTTACTGGAGAGTTTAAATCAGATTTTAAAAAAGATACAGGCAACGTTACTGAAAAGAAAAGGATGAAAGTTAGTACTAAAAATGGAAAAGTGAAAACTGATAAAAGATTTACAAAAAAAGGAAATCTTGGTGTCTCAGCTAAAGTAGGTGTGTTAAATGCTGGAATTAAAATAAATATAAGAGGAATTATATCTGAAATCATTAATCAGATAGAAGACTCGAAATCCTCACAAAAATCAAACGGGTCAACATCAGATAGTAGTAACGAAGAGAATGAAGACTAAATATTTTTGCCTTTACAATCAGCCACCGAGCTTTTTGTTCGGTGGCATTTAATTTTATTATTTAGTAACTTATTTCTGTGGAGATTACAAATGGAAAAACTAAAAATTATTCTTCTATTTAATGTTTTGATATGGAGTAATGGGTATACACAATCTATTTGTGACAATCTATTTGCCTTTGGTTTTGAAAATGTGTTTAAGTGGAATACTGTATTTGTGGAAAAAGAAATTGAAGATAATTTTGTAAGAATGATAATGTTTGAAGATATATCAAATATTCATGACAGAATTATCGTTTACCAACTCACAAAATTAAATGAAAGAAAAATCGAAGAATATATTAAACCAGAAGAAAGCATTATTGATACTTTGAAAAACCCCTATTCTGATGTTAACACTTTAATTGTTAAAAATAAAAATAACCCTGAGAAATTATATGCTTTAATTGATCATTTTGGCTATGCATTAAATGTTAGTTATGTTGATAAAAAGAAATTGGAGCAGGAGAAATTTGTCGAATTAATAAAAACCTATATTAACTTAAAACTAGATTTCTAAATGGCCAAAGTTTTATGACCGATAAGAAGGCAAAAAGAGTTTTATTGATATTAGCCTTGGGCTTTTCTACGCTGGGAATAATATTTTCCATTAAGGCTATATATTTATTTGCCAATGCTTACAATAGCAAATCCTGGCCTACAACAAAAGGTATGATTTCTTCTTCTCAAATAAAGGAAGAGATGAGGTTAAGTTCAACTGAAAAAGAGTATGAGATAGAAATAAATTATTCTTATTCAGTGAATGGAATTGAATACACCTCAATGTGTTATACTTTTAGCGAATTAAAATATTCAAGTGAAAATGAGGCGAAAGAAGAAATAAAAAAGTATATTCAAAATAGCGACGTGACTGTTTATTATGACTCAACAGATCCCGCAAAATCCGTTCTAAAGCCAGGCCCAAATTGGCAAAATTGGAAATCTATACTGATTGGGTTTACTCTTCTCTTAGCAGGTATATTATGTTTTTTTGCCTTAAAAAAAATAGAGTTTGATTAAATAAATAGTGACCGCCTTTATAGCTTTCGAGTTTATTAGCGAAATACCTCGTCACCTTAATTGATGACCGTTAGAGATTTGTGTGTAAATTTGCTATTAGCTACCTCCCGGCGATAAAATTGACATTACGACATTTAGAAATGAGAACCCCGCAACGCCGCCGGAACAGCACTTCCAATACGATTTTCAGTATGATTCCATCGACCGTCTGCTCAGCGCTGATTATTCCCACATTTCCATTCCCCAAAACCCCGAGCCCTCGGATAAATAGTCGTCACTGAAAAAGGGGGTTATGCTATCACCGGTTATATGGTGGAGCCGATTCTTAGAAATACGATGTTCAAATTTTGCCAACAGTGTTTCTTAGCCTCTGTGAAGTGCTCATAAACAGCAGCAATTTGAGGCAAAAAGAAAGCTTTGAGGAGCTTTCTGAAATTAAACCCACATGCACTTAGCAGTGCATTTATTTGAAGTAGTCACGATTTAATCTGACACTTCTGTGAAAAAATCACTAACTTTAGCCCTTAATCACAGAAGGAGAATTGAATCATGACGACAGAAGAAAAGATTATCAAGAACAAGCTTGGCTTGTTAGAGTTAGCAAACCAATTGGGCAATGTCTCCCGAGCCTGCAAGATATTCGGTTATTCCAGAGACAGCTTTTATCGCTTCAAAGAACTCTATGAAGAAGGCGGTGAAGCAGCGCTGCTTGAAGTCAGCCGTCAGAAGCCTAATATCAAGAACCGGGTATCCGAAGAGGTTGAGGCTGCCGTTCGCCAAATAGCGATTGATTATCCGGCCTACGGCCAGTTGCGAGTCTCCAATCAGTTAAAGAAACAGGGCATCTTTGTATCGCCTGGTGGAGTAAGGTCGATTTGGCTCAGGCATGATCTGGAAACCTTCAAGAAACGATTGAAGGCTCTGGAAGAGAAAATGGCCAAAGAGAACCTCATCCTCACCGAATCTCAGTTAGCCGCCCTGGAAAAAGCTAAACAAGAAAAAGAAGCTCATGGTGAGATAGAGACCCACCACCCTGGCTATCTGGGCGCTCAGGATACCTTCTATGTCGGTACTCTCAAAGGGGTGGGCAGGATATATCAGCAAACCTTTATCGACACCTATTCCAGGGTAGCATTCACTAAACTATATGACCGAAAAAACGCTCTGGTCGCCGCTGACCTGCTCAATGATCAAGTAGTTCCATTCTTTGATGAACAACAGATACTACTCCTGAGGATTCTTACCGATCGGGGTACCGAATACTGTGGAAACCGACAACACCATGAATATCAATTATTCCTGGCTGTAGAAAATATCGATCATAGTAAAACCAAAGCAAGAAGCCCTCAAACTAATGGTATCTGTGAACGATTCCATCGTATCATCCTGGAAGAATTCTATCAAATCGCTTTTCGTAAAAAAATCTACCACTCCATTCAAGAACTACAAAATGATCTCAATGAATGGATCAAACACTACAATGAAGAAAGACCACACAGTGGGAGATATTGTTTTGGAAAAACGCCTATGAAAACCTTTCAGGAAAGCATACATTTGGCGAAAGATAAAATGAAAGGATTTGATCTGGCAGTCAATTTCGCTTAAAAAAACTCATTCACAGAAGTGTCAGATTAAATCGTGATTATTACAATTTATTTTATCGCCTTCTTTTCCTTTGAGATAATTCCGGGCCATTCGGTTATCGAGTTTGATGTGCCCAAAGATAGGCTCGATAGCCGCCCGGCGTTTTATCCATCTTCTCACAGAGCGGGTTTGTTTTTTCAGGGTTCGATAATTGGCTATGCGAACCTCAACTTCACCTTCATAGCCATGACCACGGTATCCTAAATCTGCATTTGCACATTTGGGCCGCCAGCCAGTTAACTGTTCTGCTTGGGTCAAAGAAGCCTCTAATGTATGGCCGTCATAGGGATTGCCATCAAAGGCCTTGATGCCAATAATCCAATTACTTTTAGAAGTGGTTACCATACCAACTTTGCAGCCAAACTCATAGCGTTTGTGAGCCTTCCCCTTTGAGATACATTCCACATCCGGCTCATGAATACTGTAGAGTTTATTTTTGCTATCTTTTTGTTGAACAGGTAAGCGTTCTGCTAAATCCAAAAGATAATACAACCCTTCGTCAGCGCCGACCGCTTTACGCTTGATATCGCGATAGACTCTGCCCAAATACGTCTTCAATCTCTTTGTCTCGCGGGCGGCTCGTTTCATCTGTTTGGCATGAGCATAACGGCCTTGTTTCGCTAAAGCCTTCTTGCCGACACGACGATAACTCTGGCGAAGCTTGATCTCATTACGCTCTGCTGCCTTTAGCAGGGCTTCTCGCATTTTGAAATACAATCGGGCATCGGTGGGAAAGGCAATGGCCTTCTCTTGAACCGTTGTATCCACATTCACCTGGTTAACATCACTGACCTTCAAGTGACCACTTCGCTGAGCGGTCTGTAATAACACTTGAAGTAACTTCTCAATTCCATCCTCACCAACACGTTTGCGCCAATAACTCAATGTACTCGAATCCAATGGAAGACGATGTTGAAAGTATTCGTAACCACAAAAATATTGCCAATAAGGATTCTCCAAAAATCGCGCTAAAACACTTTCATCACTCTCATTGAAAGCATGCTTTAAATAATGCAGCCCTACCAATAAACGGATCGGTTTGCCGGGGCTTCCACGATTCTCCGAATAGTAAGCGCCAAACTCTTCTTCGAAAAAAGACCAATTGATTTTGTTTGCAAGCCTGCAAAGCGGATGAGTCAGGTCAAGAATCTGATCCAGGAGAGATTGAAATAATTCTGAGTGCTCATGCTGTGGTTTTGGCTTCATAGTACACCAGGTTTTGAAGTAATTGATTTATTTCCTGGCAATTTAGTACAAAAATATGAATTCTCAAACCTCTGTTTTACAAGAACTTAAACATTTAAACAGCGACGACTAAATATGATGTTAGCAATTTAAGCTACGACCCCAACGGCAATATCCTCACCCTCACTCGCCGGGATGATATCGAAAATATTGTCGACAGCCTGACCTATAACTACAATGGAAACAACCGCTTACTATCTTTAACCGATGATGCCTCAATAGATACTGTAGATTGGGACGCCGGAGACTTCGGCTATACTTATGATGCGAATGGAAATGTAATAGAGGTTAGTGAAAATGGGAGCCCCCTAATAATTGATATTAACTATGATACCCGCAATTTACCACTCACTTTGACGACTGAAAACGGGGAATTCTTCTACCGCTACAACGCCGCCGGGCAGCGAATTTGTAAAGAGTCACTTATCCCCCCTTGCGAATATTACATTTTGGATGAGGATCAAATTCTGGGCGTTATCAAAGACGATAGTTTGCTCTACTGGAACATTTGGGGCAACGGCACAATTGGCCGTGCAGAACCAAATGCTGGCAGTCTGGATAACTTCTATTACCTCCAAGACCACCTCGGCTCCACCCGCCAGGTTGTGAACGAGACAGGGTTTGTACAGGAAGCCTACGATTATTATCCCTTTGGTATAAAAATGCCGGGGCGTATATTCTTAAGCGGCATGGATATTACGAAAAATCTTTTTACGGGTAAAGAACAAGATAAAGAGACTCGGTGGTACTACTTTGGAGCAAGGTTTTTTCACCCAGCTATTGGAAAGTGGTTAGCGGTTGATCCTTTAGCGGACAAACATCCTTTTTGGAGTCCCTATGTTTACACATTCAATAATCCTATAAATTTCTTTGACCCAAATGGGAAAGAAGGATTAGGCGCTGCGATAAGGCAAAATCAGCAGCTTCAACGCCGTATAAAAGGAGAAATTACCCAGGAGCAGCATCAAGAACAACGAAGAGCAAATGCCACTGCCGCCCTGTTAGGTGCTAGTTTTTTCTCTTTAGGAAAAGTAGCTGACGGAATTCTCGGCACGATTCAAGATATTGCAACTGGGGACTTTGGATTGGGAAGCTTACTTAACTTTGTGCCTGGCGGTAATAAGTTAAGAGCGGCAGCTAAACTAAGGAAACTTGCCCAACCAAGTTTCGTTAAAGGATTAACTAAAGGAGAATTGCAAAGATTTAATGTTGCAGGTAAAGTAAAATTGGGACAGATAACCGCGACACAAGCTAGCCAACCGCTTTCTAAAGGTGGTGCTGCTGTAAATACTCCAGCAATTTTAGGAAGTGGGAAAGTAATAAAGATTAGCAGCATAGGGAATGGAAAATTTGAAGTAACAGTGGATGTTGTGCAAAATGGCAAAGTCGTTGGGTCAAATACTACTACAGGTACTGCAAAAGAGTTAGGAATAGAAAACTTAAACGAGCTTACTAAAAAAGGCTCTGGATTTGACAAACATTTTCTACAAGACCATGAGGATTAAAGATGAAAGTAGGTATCAATTTCGTGGATAATATTTTAATTATTTCACTGCCTCATACGTATGGGGTAATAACGATTTCAGAAATAATGAATTTAGTAGAAACAAATGAACTAAAGAATACTCAAAACACTGTTATAGACTGTAGCGAGCTAGAAATATTAGACAGCTTTGGTGGTGAAGTGTTTTTACTAAAGAAAAATTATAATATGAAATACTTTTTATTCTGCGGAGTAAAGAGTGTGGTAGAGCCTATTTTAAACGTCTTTTCTCAAGATTTTTTTCAAGAAGATATTGTTAATTTTCCGACACAAAAGGATGCGATTGATTTCATAAAGAAAAACAATACTATAACTTAGTAGATTTAGAAAAAGATGAAAGCCTAATGTTCCTTGTCTTAGGAAGTATCAACTTTTTTGTATTTTTTCAAAGCCCGGTTAGAATTTTAAACTGGGCTTTGTTTATTTTTCTGCCAGTGAAGTAACCAAAAAACTGCTCTGATTCAGATGGAATTGGGCACATTATAGTTTTATACTCCTGTGTACAGTTCCATTTGAAGCGGAGTAAAATTTTTTAGCAAAACATTTTTAACTCCTTAGTTGATGATCGTTAGAAAGTTGCGTATAAATTCGCTGTCAGCTAACCATCAGTAATTTTGATTCACCAACGCTTCCGTTTGCCGCCCGCTACCATTACACCCACAACGGCAATATCGATACGGTTAAGTTTTATAATAACAACGGCGCTACCCAAATGAGCGGCCGGGAAATATCCCGCTATGATTTCGAGTATGATTCCATTGACCGTTTGCTCCAGGCGGATTATTCCTATCGAATTGCTGCAAGCGGCCCCTGGATTAATATTCCTGCTTATGACGTGGAAAATCTAAGCTATGATCCCAATAGCAACATTCTTACTCTCAGGCGCAACCAAATTGGCTCGCCAACCACTATTGATGATCTAACTTACCAATATAATAACAGCAACAATCAACTGACTGATTTGCTGGATAATGGCGTCTCCCACCCGGATACGGCCTGGGATGCCAAAGACAGCAACTACGAATACGATGCTAATGGCAACGTAACGCTGGTAAGAGAAAATGGTAATATCCGTTTTGATCAATTTGAGTATGACACTCGAAATTTACCGGAGCGGCTTCGCAACAATCATCCCAATACAGTTACGGTAAACTATCACTACAATGCTGCCGGGCAACGGATATACAAAAACCCCTCAACCGAGAACGAACCGGAATACTACATCCTCGATGGCGACCAAATTCTCGGCGTTATAAAAGAGGATAGCTTGCTCAATTGGAATATCTGGGGCAATGGGATTGTTGGCCGGGTAGAAAAAAATGCTGGAAATTTAGATCGTTTTTATTATCTTCAGGATCACCTTGGCTCCACCCGGGTTGTGGTAAATGACACAGGCATGGTAATGGAAGCCTACGATCATTACCCCTTTGGAGTAAAAATGCCAGGCCGTATATTCCTGAGCGGCACAGGCATTACCAAAAATCTATTTACCGGAAAGGAGCGTGATAAAGAAACCCCTGTCTCTTATACACATCTGACGCTGCCGACGAGCTTCTTGGTGTA
>CAXHHS010000026.1:0-18526 GCA_964015645.1 uncultured bacterium | reverse complement strand
GAGATGCAATGGAGTCTCGTGGGCTCGGAGATGTGTATAAGAGACAGCGACATCCCAAACGATGGAAATTCGTGGCGATAATTGGGCTGTCCAAGGTGGCATTCAGTTCAATTTTGATTTGAGTGGAAATAGATAAAAGTAGGCAATTGGCAGTAGGCAAGTAAGCGGAATCGCGAATTGCCTATCCCGTAGGGAGCACTTACGTGCCTGCCTACTTTCCTACTGAATAAAGAGAGATTTACCTATAGAATCATAACCTAAAGGGAGGTTAACATGCAAAATGACGGTACCCGTTATTTGCTTTGGGCTATATTGATTTGTGTTCTATTTTTCTTTTTGGAAGCCTCGAACGGCCAAACCTTAAAAACACCCCAAACAATTGGCGTTGAAAAATACCAGGAACTGAAAGCGGCCGGGGCACTTTCTACCCGTCCCAAACCGGTTCATTTCCCAAAAAAACTGCGACCGGAAAACATCATTAATGCCGATGTTACCAAAAGTAACGGCGGCGGGCTGTTGCTTCCGCTCGATGAAACATTTGCGGTTGTTCCGTTTACCAACGGCACACAACCAGAATACCGCAATGATGACGGATCGACAACCCCCATTCCGCTGTCATTTACATTCACGTTTTACGGAAATCAATTCAACCAAATTTACATCAACAATAACGGAAATATCTCCTTCGAAGGATCGTTTTCGACCTTTACCCCGGAAGGATTTCCGGTAGCGAATTTCGGTATGGTGGCCCCGTTTTGGGGGGATGTAGATACCCGCAATGCTGGTGGCGGCGAAACCGAAGGCCAAGACGGCAGCGGTGTCGTCTATTACAAATCGGAAGCGAACCGGTTTACCATCACCTGGGATGCGGTTGGATACTATAACCAAAACGCTGATAAAGTCAATACATTTCAGGTCATTTTAACCGATGGTACAGATCCGTTGATTGGCGTGGGCAACAATATCGCGTTCAGTTTTGGCGATATGCAATGGACCACCGGCGACGCCTCCGGTGGCAGCAACGGTTTTGGCGGCTCACCGGCAACCGTTGGCGCGAACCGTGGTGATGGTGCTAATTTTGCCCTCATCGGACGGTTTGATCACGACGGTGTTGATTACGACGGCCCCGGCGGTAATGCCGATGGCGTCAGTTATTTGGATGATAAAATATTTGCATTTGATGTTACCCAGGGTGCTGGCACCATTGCCGGTACCAAATTCCGCGATGACAACGGCGATGGCATTCAACAACCGGGCGAACCCGGTATTGCCGGTTGGACCATTCGTCTCGATCCTGGCCCAATTTTTACCACAACCGATGCCGATGGCGATTACTTCTTCTCATTTCTATCTCCCAACACCTACACCGTCAGCGAAGTGCAGCGCGCCAATTGGCAGCAAACCTTCCCAACTACTCCCGGAACCCATACCCTGGTAATTGATGCCGGGCAGACGTTTATCGATACCGATTTTGGCAACCAGCCAATTGCCAATGTGCAGGATTTGGCTGTTAGCGTCGCCGGTGGGATTGCGCGCCCCGGGTTCCAAAAATTCTATGGCATCGCCTACGAAAATAGGGGAACCGCCGATGTTGATAGTGATGTGATTTTCAACCTGCCGCCGGAATTGAGTTTCATCAATGCCAGCCCTGGCGGTAATTATGATGCTCCTTCCCACAGCGTCACCTGGGATGTAGGGCTGGTAACAGCCGGGTTCCGCGGCTGGCTGTGGGTGCAGGCGCAAATTCCGGCGCCACCGGCAGTGGTTATCGGAACACCTTTAACCTCCAGCGCGCGCATCGAACCGGTTGCCGGAGATGCAAATCCCATTGATAATTTTGATTCCGAAACCCAAATTGCGCAAGGTTCATTCGACCCGAACGACAAACTGGTTACACCGGAAGGCGCCGGTCCCAGCAACCTGGTTTCGCGCAATGATACCTTAGCATATCAAATCCGCTTTCAAAATACCGGCAATGATACCGCATTTACCGTTGTAATTCGCGATTTATTAGACGAAGACTTGGATTTATCCACCGTAAAAGTTGGCGCCAGCAGCCACCCGTTTGTCTTTTCGATTGTTGAACCGCGCGAACTGGTCTGGACATTCAACAACATTCAACTTCCCGATAGCAATATTAATGAACCGGAAAGCCACGGTTTTGTGAAGTTTACGGTAGAGCCGCATTCCAGCGTGCAAACCGGAACGGTTGTCTCGAACAACGCCTCGATTTTCTTCGATTTTAATGAACCGGTAATTACCAACACCGTTACCAATCAAATTGGCTCGGAAGCCGGTGATATTGCTGTTTCGCCTACCAGTTTTAATTTCGGCGAGGTGATGGTGAATTCTTTTCTCGATCAAACATTCGTGGTTTCCAATGCCGATTTAATTTTTGCTGATCTAACTGTATCGTCAACCACGATTATCGGCGCCAATGCCGACCAATTTTCGGTTGAGAGTGGCGGCGGTTCATTTACGCTAACACCGGGACAAGGCCGTAACCTGGTCGTAAGATTTAACCCAACCAGCGGTGGCACCCAAAACGCCACACTACGTATCTCCAGCGATGACGAAAACGAAGCAACCTTCGATATTCCGCTATCCGGTAACGGCGATATTGAAGGGTTGGCGGATATTACCGTGGCGCCTGCGGCATTCAATTACGGACCGGTTGCTACCGGCAATAGCCTTTCTCAAATATTTGTAGTGACAAACGATGCTAAGGCAGTCGAAAACCTGGTCGTCAGCTCAACGGATATCGTTGGTGCAAATTCCGGTGAGTTTGGCATTACCAGCGGCGGCGGATCGTTTACCTTAACGCCGGGACAAAGCCGCAATGTTACAGTGAATTTTAACCCAACCACAATTGGAGTAAAAAGCGCTGCACTGCGTTTCTTCAGCAACGACCCGGATGAAAACCCCTTTAGCGTTACCTTATCCGGCAGCGGAACCGGTTTGGCGGAAATCAACGTATCGCCCGGTTCGTTTAATTTTGGATCGCGACCGCTCAATTCAACCACGCAGCAGGGATTTACCATTAGCAACAGTAGTTTGGCAACGGATAACCTAATTGTAGATTCTTCCCGGGTGATTGGTGGAAATGCGAATCAATTTGCCATTTTGAGCGGCGGGGGTAGTTTTACCGTTAATCCGGGCGGCAGCCAAAATATTACGATCGGTTTTACGCCAACATCCCTGGGATTCAAAGATGCCACATTGCAAATTTTTAGTAATGACGCCGATGAAAACCCTGTAAATATTGCACTTAGCGGCACTGGAATTGGCGAACCGAATATTACGATAACACCTTCTTCACACAACTATGGGCAAGTGGTTCTTGGGAATTCCGAATCACTTACATTTGTGGTTGCCAATGCTTCCAATGCTTCCGAGAATCTCCAGGTATCATCCGTTGGGATTACCGGTACAAATAATGACCAATTTTCGATTACCAACGGCGCCGGAAGCTTTACCCTCACCCCCGGCGATACCCATCATGTTGTGGTGAGATTTTTGCCAACGTCACTAGGGGTAAAAAATGCCTTTTTGCAAATCGTTAGTAATGATCCCGATCAATCGACACTATCCGCTCAACTAAGCGGAACCGGGGTTGCGATTGTGGATATTAGCGTTTCTCCCGGCTCGTTCAACTATGGATCGCAAACGGTTGGCACAACTTCGCAGCAAATTTTCATCGTCAGCAACAGTAGCCTGGCAACGCAAAATCTGCAAGTTTCATCAACAAATATCCTTGGCGGCAATGCCAACCAATTTAGCATTGCCAGCGGGGGCGGTAGTTTTTCGCTTGCGCCGGGTACCAGCCGAACGATGATGGTGAATTTTACACCAACATCGATTGGTTTTAAAGACGCCACGCTGCAAATTACCAGCAACGACCCGGATGAAAATCCGGTCAACGTTTCGCTCAGCGGTACTGGAACCGGCGTTCCGATTATTACCGTCGATACTACGGCCCATAACTATGGTCAGGTGGTGATTGGCAGCAGCGCTTCGCGAACGTTCGTTATCGGAAACGCCAATACGGCAACTGCGAATTTGGTGGTGTCTTCCATCAACATCGGTGGAGATGATGCCAGCCAATTTTCCGTTGTTGGAAACACGACGTTTAACATAGCACCGGGGCAAAGCCAGAATCTTACGGTGAATTTCAATCCCACATCGCAACCGGCAAAATCCGCTGTGCTGAACATTTTTAGCAACGATCCTGATAACTCAACCATGCATATTTCGTTAACCGGAAAAGGCACCATCAATCTTACCACATCGGTTTTTCAAAATGCTGCGGCCTCGAAATATGCCGATGTCGTTGTTGTCTCGGATGTATTTTTGACTGTTCCGCCAACCGTAGCAACCGTTGGGGATAGCAGTGCCGATACCGTTACAGTGGCGATGATGCAAATTAATAATGCCGACAAAGCATATAAGGGCGAAATTAACTTCAACCAATCCGGAACGTTAAACATTATGACCATGGTTTCACAATCGAATGTTGATACATCCACAACGCGAACGTTCGGTGTAACCCTGGCAAAACCGGGCGTCGAAAAAAGCGTTATAACGCTGGATAGCGAAGCGAGCTTGCGCATTGGCAATACCGCAATTCAACGCGAAATCTATTTTCTTTCCGAAACCCGGAAAACGGCGGAGGAAATTAGCTACCACTTTGGCCCGGCGTTAACCTTCGATCAACCGCAAAAGCTAGAGTTAAATTACAACCCGGAAACCGTAGTCGACCCCGGCAAACTCTTTATTTATCAAAAACAAAACGAGCAATGGATTCAATTGGAAAGCCAGGTGTTTACGACACAGCAAAAAGTGCGTGTATACGTTAACACCCTGGGCGAATTCAAACTGGGATACGATGCCTCATTTACCGGCAGCAACATTGTACCAACGGTGTTTGCCTTAAAGCAAAATTATCCCAATCCGTTTAACCCCAGCACGACGATTCAGTACGATTTGCCGGAAGACGGCCACGCGGAATTGATTATTTACAATTCGCTGGGACAGGTTGTGCAAACGCTGCAAAACGGGTTTCAACTCGCCGGAGCTTATAGCATTCAGTGGAATGCCGTCAACAAGCGGGGCGTTCGAGTCGCCAGCGGGGTGTATTTCTATACGCTAAAAGTTGGTGAATTTTCTCAAACCCGGAAAATGCTGCTGTTGCGATAAGCCCGAAAATAAGGAAAAATGGAATATTGGAATAATGATCAACAACCATCCATCATTCCAATATTCCAAAAAGTTGATACAACGGCCAAAAAATTATTAAAAATTATAGGAGCAAACAGATGCGGAAGTTTATTTCAAGTTTGTCAGTAATCGCGGTTATTTTAATTTTATTACCGGGCTGCCAGGGGACGGTTACTTCCGATGGCCAGACGATTATCTCGTATGAAGAATTTATCCAATTGGCCTGGGAGGCATTTGAGGGTAAGGATTTTCCAACAGCGGTAACGCACTTTAAAGATGCAAAAAATGTAAATGTGAACAGAACGGAAGCCTACACCGGGTTGGGTTGGAGTTATCTTCAATTAGATAGCCTGGTAAGTGCTTTAAACGAGTTTGCTATTTGCGCATCGCTAAACGATCCCCAGGCGAACTTACACGCCGGTTGGGCATTCGCTTTAAACGCGCAGAAAGAGTATGAAAAATCCAACGAGCAGGCTGATGAAGCGCTTCACCTGGATGCTAATTGGGCTTTCGGCCACGGGTTATCGATAGGCGTTATTCAATTGCAGCTATTAAAAGCGGAAAACTACTTTTTGTTAGGTCTGTTTTTAGAAAGCTTAACCCAGGTGCAGCTTGTTAATTCTACCTTTACAGCCGATGTTGCCACCGACGAAGGCAAAGCAGCCCTGTCTGCGGAAATTGAACGATTGAAAACCGGTTCGGAAAGTTGATTCTCGAATCCTGTTAAAAATAGAAAGCTGATTTTAATAAAAAAGCCTGTCCAGAAATGAACAGGCTTTTTTTGCTTTTACTATTTTACTATTAAAAGTGGTTGTGCTACTCTTTCACCACCCAAACTTTTACTTTCGCTTCTACTTCCGAAAATACTTTAATTGGCACGGAGTAGATGCCCAACGCCTTGATCGGCTCTTCCAATACAATTTTTCGGCGATCAATTTCGTAATTTTGCTCTTTAAGCGCGGCAGCAATGTCTTGGGTTGTAACGGAACCAAACATTTTATCTTCTTCGCCAACCGAGGCGTGAATTGTGACGGAAACGTTGCTTAGCTTTTCTGCCAATTCTTCCGCGGCTTTCTTCTCCTTGCGTTTACGCTGGAGTTTCTGGCGGTCTTCTTCTTCTAACATCCGAATGAAATTCGGCTTAGCAGGATAGGCAATTTTTTTAGGGAACAGGTAGTTTCTGGCAAAACCCGGTTTTACTGCAACAACGTCACCAGCCTTTCCCAGGTTATCGTAATCTTGGCGTAATATTATTTTCATCATAAACCTCTTTGATTTATAAGGATAAAGGATGGAGGGAAGAGGATAAAAGTCTACCTCAATTCGTTTGAAGAAATGTGAAATTTTAACTTCACCCTTTAACCTTTAGCCTTTTTCAAATTTATCGTTGAATATCAGAGACGAATGGCAGCAAAGCTAAATGGCGCGCTTTTTTGATGGCTTCTGCCAATTGTTTTTGCTGCTGAACATTATTGCCGGATGTTCTTCGGGGGACAATTTTGCCTTGCTCCGTCAAGTAGCGAACCAGGAGTTTGGTATCGCGAAAATCGACAAATACCACTCCATTTTCACTTAAACGGCTGACACGTTTTTTTCTCGATTTTACGGTACTTTTTCTTTTATTGCGATGTCGATTTCGATTTTGTCTAAGCATTATTCACTCCCTTGTTTTTCTTTAGATTCTTCAGTTGTCGTTTCTACTGCTTCAGCGGTTTCAGCAACTTCGGCGGTTTCGCTGGCAGCTGCAGGAGTCTCGGTTTCTTTCGGTTCTACGGGGGCGGGTGTTTCAGCAGGTTTATCTTTTTGTGGTGCATCAGCCGGTATTTTTTCTTTAACGACTGGCATTGTCGGTACCGGTTCCGTTGCTATTTTCGGTGTGCGTTTTTGAAATGGCTTTTTACCCGCATTACCGTTCGATGTATCGTCACCTTCTCCAGCGGCCCCCCGTTTTGCACTTATTTCTCGCTGAATCAATTCTTTTTTCGTTACAACATAGGTTAAATACCGTAGAACACGATCATTCAGCGTGTATTCTTTCTCGATAATTTGGGGGATATTTAAATGGCTGTTAGCGGTAAATTCGATTTCTACATAGAAACCGCTGGTTCTTTTGTGGATGGGATAGGCAAGGCGCCGTTTTCCCCAGGGATTGTTGCGCTTAATAACGCCGCCGTGATCTTCAATTAACTGAACGATCCGGCTGGTGATGGTATCGACTTCCTCAGGATTCTGAGAAACGTCCACGATATAAATCGTGCAATACAACTTTTCCATACATTCTCCTTTGGTCTTTTGGCCTCGCTCATTCATTCAAACGAAGCAGGGGGTATTTGGAGGCTTTTTTATCTGGAATAAACTAAGGGATAAGCCTCCGGGTTTTCTAAAGATTCTAATTCAATATCGATATCTAACTTTCCCCATCGAAGGTGGTTCGGGGGATAAAAAACCATTTTAAAAATTGATTCCAGCGAGGCATTTTTGAACATCGGGAAATCATCAAAAGAGATAAAATATTCTTTTTGATTTACCCATATCCACATTCCGTGCTGCGAGATATTTGTAATCTCATGTTCGGAAGTGCTCTTTCCAGCGACGTTTAAACTCATTTTGTTTATCTTTTACAATTTCTATAATTTTTTTAACGTCTTTTTGCCTCACACCATAATTCACTGCAATCTCAATTTCCGGTTCTAACCATATTTTAATTTCTCCATCAGGTGTATGAACATGAACGTGAATCCTGGTTTCTTCTCTACTGTTTACATAGAACCGGAAGTTCTTATACTTTAAGAAAGTCGGAGACAAAATTGACCTACTTTAAAAAAGCCGCGGAATATAATACGCTCCACTGCCGATTTCAAATCAAAATGCAATTTATTGCTGATGTAAAGCACCGTATAAACCTTTGAAAGGTTCAAAACCTTTCAAAGGTTATACTTAATAATCTATAAAAGCGGTGCGATCACGAGCGAAACGACGCTCATCAACTTAATTAGAATGTTGAGCGAGGGGCCGGAAGTATCTTTAAACGGATCGCCGACCGTATCGCCGACAACTGCGGCTTTATGGGGGTCGGAACCTTTTTTGTATTGCTCGCCATTGATTGTGATGCCTTCTTCAAACATTTTTTTCGCATTATCCCAGGCGCCGCCGGCATTCGATTGAAAGATCGCCATCAATACACCGGAGACAGTAACGCCGGCCAGCAATCCGCCTAACATTTCCGCCCCGCCCCAAAAACCGACTAAGACCGGCGCGATAACGGCTAAAAGGCCGGGAACAATCATTTGCCGGATAGCTGCTTTGGTCGAAATTTCCACGCATTCGCCGTATTGAGCGGCGCCATCGGCTTTCGCAAAAGTTTCCTGATCGGCTTTCGACCAATCTTCGAACTCTTTACCGTCGTTCTTTTTCATTACATCCAGGGCATTTCTTAACGCGGGAATGCTGTTAAATTGCCGGCGAACTTCTTCGATCATCGACATTGCAGCCCTGCCCACCGCTTGCATCGATAAAGAGGAAAATAAAAACGGCAGCATACCGCCGACAAATAAACCGGCCATTACATCTGCTTTGGAAATATCGATGGTGGTGATTTTTGCCGAGGTCATAAACGCGCCGAACAGTGCCAATGCCGTTAAGGCAGCGGAGCCGATGGCAAACCCTTTTCCAATTGCGGCTGTGGTATTTCCAACCGCATCCAGTTTATCCGTTCGCTGGCGCACTTCTTTCGGGAGTTCTGACATTTCTGCAATGCCGCCGGCATTATCGGAAATTGGCCCGTAAGCGTCTACCGCAAGTTGAATCCCGGTATTGGAAAGCATGCCGACTGCTGCAATTGCAATTCCATACAATCCGCCAAAATGAAATGCGCCGATAATTGATGCAGCAATAATTAACAGAGGTAATGTGGTCGATTGCATCCCGACCGCTAATCCGGCGATGATATTGGTCGCGGAACCAGTTAGCGATTGCTCGGCAATGTTGATAACCGGTTTTTTCCCGGTTCCGGTGTAATATTCGGTAATGATCCCGATTAAAACGCCGGCGACCAGGCCGATCACCGTTGCCATAAAGATACCGGTTGCGGTCATTTCTCGCGCGGTATCAAATAGAGGATCTTGAAATGTCCAGCTCTCCGGAAGCATTCCATGAATGATAAACCAGGAAGCCACAACCATCAACGCTGAAGAGCCAAATTCGCCGATGTTTAAGGCTTTTTGAGGATTGCCGCCTTCCTTTACTTTTACGAAAAATGTCCCGATAATCGACATCACAATGCCAACCCCGGCAAGTGCCAGCGGCAGCATCACTGCGGATAAACCATTAAAACTATCCTGGAATCCGGCGGTCATAAATGCTGCGCCTAATACCATTGTTCCGATAATCGAACCAACATACGATTCGAATAAATCTGCGCCCATGCCAGCGACATCACCAACATTGTCGCCAACATTATCAGCGATTGTTGCTGGGTTCAGGGGATGATCTTCGGGAATACCGGCTTCTACTTTTCCCACCAGGTCTGCGCCGACATCCGCTGCTTTAGTATAAATTCCGCCGCCGACCCGGGCAAACAGGGCGATGGAAGATGCCCCGAATGAAAAACCGGTTATAACAGTAATCACTCTCACTAAGTTTTCCTGGGTGTCTACGCCAAACATGTTGCTGTATAAAAAGAACAAAATGCTTAATCCTAATACGCCCAAACCAACAACGCCAAGCCCCATTACCGAACCGCCGGCAAAGGCGATTTCCAGGGCCGGGCCTAATCCCTTGCGGGCAGCGTTGGTTGTGCGAACGTTGGCTTTGGTCGCTACTTTCATTCCGATAAAGCCCGCCATTGCGGAACAAAACGCACCAACGATAAATGATAGTGCTACAAAAGAGTGAGATACGTTTGCATCAGCAGATACGCCTAACAAAACGGCTACAATAATCACAAAAAATATCAGCACTTTGTACTCGGCTTTTAAAAATGCCATCGCGCCTTCGGAAATATGGGAAGAAATGGTCTTCATTTTTTCGGTTCCCACTTCCTGTTTGCTTACCCAGGACGATTTCCAGAAAGTGTATAACAGACCGAGAACGCCCGCGCCGATTGTGGAATAAATCAATACCTGTGTCGTCACTGTCCGACCTCCTTATTAATGTTTACGAATCCAGTATATTTCGATTATGAGTATTCATGGTCTTTTCGATCCCGCGTGTTATAAAAGACTCAGCAGCGCTGGCAGCCCAATCAATTACATCCGGAAGCTGTTTTTGCTCACTTTTGCTAAATGGGTTTAAGACAAAAGAAACGGCATCGCGAAATTGATCCCCGATACCGATACGAAGGCGAGCGATCTGATCTGTTTTTAAGTTTTGCAGGATTGAAATTAATCCTTTTTGGCCCGCGGCACTGCCAGAGGGCCTTAACCGTATGGTTCCGAATTGAAGATGAAAATCATCAACAATAATTAGTAATTTGGATAGATCCTCAATCTTATAAAAATCAATAACCTGCCGGATTGCCTGGCCGCTTAAATTCATATAAGTAATGGGTTTAACGAGCACGGCGGGATAAGATTCAACTGTGACTTTCGATAAAAAATAGGACCCTTTTCCTTTTTTAAAACTGCCGTTAAACTGCTCATTTAATCGATCCACGACCATAAACCCGACATTATGCCGGGTTTGTTTGTATTGCTCTCCGGGGTTTCCTAATCCAGCTATAACGAACAATTGGTGATACCGTGTTTTCGGGAATGCAAATTATCCCGATTATTCTTTTTCGCCTTCATCTTCATCACTCGCTTCGGCGTCTTCTTCACCTTCAACAGCTTCAACTTCTTCTTCAGCCTCTAAAGCGACTTTCTTCGGTATTTCCAATAGGGCGATTGCCTGGTTAGGGTCAGTCAATATTTCAACATTTTCAAAGGAGAGGTCTCCGACTGAAATAGATTTGCCGATTTCCAGTTCACTAACATCAACCTCTAAAGATTCCGGAAGGTCTTTGGGAAGGCATTGAATTTCCAGCTCTTGCATCAATTGTTCGATAATGGCGCCCATTTTAAGGCCCTCGGGTTGGCCGGTGAGTTGAATGGGAACCTGAAGTGTGAGCTTTTCACCCATTTTTACGCCGAGGAAATCGATGTGAGCAATGTTATCGGTTACCGGGTGATATTGAACATCTTTGATAACGCATTTTCGTGATTTTGCTTCGCCATCTATTTTAAGGTCAATTAGCGCGTGGGAATGGTGTAAAAAATTGGTAAGATTTCTAAAATCCAGCAAAACGTGAACAGGGTCTTCGGAATGGATATAAAAGACGCCGGGCACTTTATTCTCGCGCCGGTATTTCCGGGCATAGCGCGAGCCAATGCTTTCCCGTTTTTCCGCAGTTAGCACAGTTTCAGCCATGATGACTCCTTAATCGGTTTCTTATAATCTCATAAAAAAACAATCCCGGAAAACCGGGATTATTTAGTCTCACAACGCCAGGAAATCCTGGCACTTAGCTGGGGTGCAAGGACTCGAACCTTGGAATGCCGGGACCAAAACCCGGTGCCTTACCACTTGGCTACACCCCATTACTTGAAAAATCGGGCATGAATATAATAGGTGGCATTTGGGTTGTCAAGTGCTATGTAAAAAATAAAGTGGTTTTGGGGGGCTTTTATAGGAGGTTGAAAAATTTACTCTCAAACAACTTCATCAGGATCAAAGTAAAGTGCCAATTTAGAGGGTGGGAAAGAAATAAAATACCCGTGAACGGAAGTAAAATTTTTGTTTCACAATGATACTTAATTTTCTGATTAGTACTTTTATTTTTTCCAACTCCCTTAACTTCCCGGGAATTTGAACTTCGTCAACAAAACGTACAAACTTACCATTATCCAATTCCATCTCAAGCAGAGTAGAAGGTTTTCGTCGGATTTACGGTAATATTCCGGTTTTAGGCGAAAACTGTTTTTGTAATTTATTGTTTTTATTGATCTCCCAAACAATATTATTGCTTGACAAGAATTGTTCTCAATATATCAGTAATGGAGCTATAAGCCCCGCCTAATTAAGGCAATATTCCAAGATAGAAGCGAAAAGAAAAATGAGAGGCGTCCTCTTTTGTTTCAAGGGGAACTAACTGGCCGTTCATCACAGTATCTTTATAAGATAAAAAATTATAAACAAGTTCAATTCCCATATCCGTATGTTCTCGTGTAGGAATTTCTAAAGCTATAGCCGTATAATAACCATTTATGTTGAAATTAGAAATTAGACCATCATCGAAATTCATGGATTTGAAATTGTAACCGCCACTAAATGCCAACATAGCATTGTTGAATCGTATTTTCTGGATTAAACCAGCGTTTATTTGAACAGGGAAATAAGTGCCCGATTCTAATGATTCTTCCAACGGGCGGTCTATAAAGTGAAATGAGCCCAGAGCAATGTTAGCTGCTGTACTCAGAAATAATCGCTTGATCTTGATAAGACCTCCTATGTGTAAGTCAAAACTTACACCGAGTCCATAAGCATTATTAATTCGATATTCACCAATAGGCGGTGGCGCAAAATCGATATACAGACTAGGGAGACGAAAATTCACAAAGGAGATTCCTCGACGATATATAACTTTTTCAGGTATTAGCTCAACCGTAACTAAGGTATCCTTTTCAGGAACCTCTATCATTATCAAACGCGGAGAGTATCCGTCTCGCTCTACTTTAAAATTATGTGGCCCCGGTGGTACTAAAGCAATATTTTTACGAGGAAGCAATTCATCCTTATAGTAAACCAAAGCATCTTCAGGATCTGTTTTGAAACGTACATTTACTTTTAATGCGATATAGAAGTCTGTAGTGTCCCTGTTAACATTAATGTCCTGCTCGGCAGTCTCAAATCCTGCCTTTACAACTTTAACTTGGTGGCGACCTTCTTTTACCGCCTCCTTTCCACCGGGCGGCATTTTTTTATCATCAAGATAAATCGTTGCATCAGACGGTGCCGTTGCGACTGTAATGTTAAAAACCTGTTTTGTAATTATCCCCGTAAGATGAATTTTCCATGCTGGGGTTTGCCCAAAATATATACCTGCGTCTATTGGTTTAAACGTGAATGGCAGAAACTCTGCACGATTAATCGTGATCGCCCTAGTTCCTCTTACTAAATAGAGCGTGTCCAGTCCATTTTCACGCTCTATGCGAAGGACTAAGTTTTTAGGCCCATATGTTAAATTTTCCATATCCGAATCGATTACCAAGATATAGGGATTCGAGTAGGGGACACCGCCTGAGCCCAGAACATTCGTTTTTGTTAACTCTGGAAGCGGCTGAGGATTTGTGATTTCAAAATCATCTAACAATACCTGACAAATCATCCCTGAGGAAAAAACGAGAAGGAAGGCGGGTAAGTAAAGTTTAAAAAGATTCATAAATAACGCTCCTGTAATGATTCATTTTTACTCAAACAAAGAATATCGATAAAGAAGATAAAAACTAATTGTCAGACCCGATGCATC
Organism: uncultured bacterium; assembly: GCA_964015645.1. GTDB lineage: Bacteria > Calditrichota > Calditrichia > RBG-13-44-9 > J075 > CAXHHS01. The sequence goes on along the minus strand of CAXHHS010000026.1, from coordinate 4,806 downwards.
AATTGTCTGCTCCAAATCGATCGGCATACCGTATATTTTTACCTGATCAAATTCGAGCCAATTGTACATCAATTCCAATCGATATGATAGGTTTCTACTCGGCGTTAGTTGGAACCCGCCGCCGGCGGCATAACCTGTCGCAGAATATGTTGTTGATACTTCGCTTCCCAGGGGATTAAAAGATACCGAACGATATGTATAGACACCTTTCGCATAAACCCCGGTAGCATTCCTGGTCAGATTCATTTGCAGTCCTGCTCCAGCATTACCAAAGAAGAACATATCTGTTTCCGAATTCTGCAAGGTTTCAGATTGTAAAATTCCAAACCCTCCGCCGCCATAAGCAGTTAGCGAAAAAAGTGGAATTCCGAGAGGAATATCAAGTGATACTGCTAAACTAAAACTGTTGCCAAGATCCTGATCTCCCAGTTTAGGAAGGTCTGGCTCATACTCAACTTTTAGTCCACCAACGTACCCTGAGTTAAACTTTTGTTTGTCTTCGTCTCTTTGCTTCATCTTAAAACTAAATATTCGTTCATTCTCAGACATCTCTTCGGATACCTCAATTGTATCATGAATTGTTTCATACCCAGGCCATTTTATTTCGATGCCGTGCTTTTTGTCTGGTGTTATCCCATGCTGACCATCTATTACCCTCTCGTTTTCATCAATATAGACAATCGCCTCTTTAGGAATTGTATGAATTTTGATCGGGAGTTTCAGATCATATTTAAAGGAGGTCGCATCTTCTGTAACGAGAACCTTATCAATTAAAGTGTCATATCCTACTCTGCTAATAATGATATCGTATATTCCTTCTGTTGTAATATACTCCTTTCCAATGGGAATGCTCACACTATCGAACAAGACCTTAGAAGCCTTGGGTTGAGTTTCAATCTTGATGTTCAATTTTTGAACTCGTTCCGTCCTGATGACTTTCAAGCGCCAAGCTTTACCGGTCTCGAACTGAACCCCATAATTGTAAAGATAGACCGTAAGTGGTTCATACCTATGACGGCTGAAGGTTAAGAGGATGTTTGAGTCCGGATTGGTTTTGAAGTAGAGTATATCTTCTCCGGGATTTCTTTCAACTTTTAAAATCGTATTATCGTCATTTGATGAATAAACGAGTTGACTGAGCTCCGTCTGAATTATCACCGCGAAAACATCTTTGTAGGTTTGACCATCCCTACCAATAACCTTTTTGAGAATTACAGACTCGTCTTTTACTGCTTGTTTAAATATACGCATTCGAGCGAACTCTTCCTCCGCTTGCATCGTCAGATTGTTCACAGTAAGTAATACTAAAAATACTCGTAATCCCCACATATGTAGTCTCCCTGAGTAAATAGAACCCTATAGCCCATTAATCGCCCAGATATCGGTAGTTTACCAAATTGATTAAGCTTTCCTCATCCCATTCATTGGGTTGCCACGCTCGAATTTCGATCTTTGGAACGTCAGAAATAAAATCAATGAGGAGAAAGAGATAGCCAATATCAGAATAAGTGGTGGAAACATAATCCTGCCACATACTTAATCCATATCCGTCTGCCTTACCATCGATAATTGGCTCCGGCTTAAAATCAGAAAAACCGATATAAATGTCGTGTTGTTTATTAAATAGCGATTTCAAGCGCTTTAGATATTTTCGTTTCGTTAAAATTATTCGCTCAAAGGAAGGCTGTTTCGAAGTTAATCGAATGTACTGCCAATTCTTTTCCACTCGCCGAGTTTCGACTATTCTACCAATAATAATCAACGCGTCGTCAGCAAATATTGCTTCAATCGTCTTCATGTCTCGGGTTAGATATGCAGTCCGGTATTTTTCAAGAAATTTTATAACCTCTTGCCGATGTTCTTTAATCTTTTCATTTGTAGAAGGAAGTAAGAACTCACGATAAAGCTTTTCGTAAACACTATAATTAATATCTAACAGGCTTCCATCATCGGAGAAGTCAAGAATTAAATAATCTACCACATTTTTCTTGATCGACGGATACTGGTTCAATACCGGTATGCGCCTGACTTCCCAACCTCCGGAGAAGTTCTTGTTGATGGTTGCTTTGATGTCAGCTTCCATGTTTATGGGGTGATTGTATTGTATCAGGCCTGAAATCTTCTGCTGGAGAAATGGATCACTGTAAGATGCAGGCACTGTGAGTTTCTTCTTTAGAGAAGCCTCCAAAACCTGGATAAATTTATACGTCTCCCCTCTAATTTTTTCGGATATCGGACAATAATCAGGATTATCCAACTCTAAACTGATTTCATCATCAATTTTTTCTACTGGATTTTTCAGAGAAATTCTTTTATAACTTCTGAAGCGGGGACGCACTACTAACTCCCATAATGAATTAACGGCTGGTATTTTGCTTAAGTAACTATACTTAACTTGTATTCCTATTTCCAATGGAGAGAATTTGTTTTCTGAGAGTTGCAGGGTGATTTTTCCGTCCTTGCCCTCGGCACACTTTTTTTCCGACCCATCGGAATAACAAACTTCTAAAGCAGCTATCGGCGACTTTGAGTAATAAGCTGATACGATTGTTCTTCTATCCAAGCTCGAATAGAGATAATCCGAGGCAACTTCAAACTCGATGGCTTCAAAAATCTGTTTCATTTGTTTAGGTACCTCGGTTACTAGATCGAGGTTTTCGAAAAGTACTTTCGGTTGTGGTAAAGAATACATCAAAATGATTGAAAAGTAGTAACGTTTGAGCGCTGATTTCAGATCCAGGTCCCTCTTATTCTCCCTCGCTCTCCGATATATATTGATCGCAAGACTCTCACGATCTTCAAATACTTTTTCCATCGCATCGCTTGACAACCTACAACTTACTCTAACGCTATCGCGTAAAGGTTCACGAAATACTTCCAAATGCTTTTTTATATCATCTGCGTAAGTATTTATAATAGAAGCTACGGATGAATTGATATCTTGCTTAATAATAATCCTTTTCAGATCATAGGCAGAGGCATAGTCATCCGCTACCTGTTGGATAAGTATGTCTACTGCCGCATCAATAGCGGCTGTGTCATTAACACCGCCAGCACTTGCCTTATAATACTTCGCGCTGGATACCTCGTTTTCATGTTGGTTTCCGTTAATAAAAAAGAAACTTCCGCGACTCTCGGTATATGAAATATCTAGGAGACGCAGAGGTTGTATAGATGAATCTAAAGCGCGATACTCCTGGTTGAGAAAAGCTACCATTTCATTCAAGGTGATAATTCCATCTCCACCCGGTTGGTTTGACTCTGTAAAGACAGTATCTGACGCTCCCTTTAGCCCTTTGATGAAATGGAGAAGAAAGTGTTGAGAGCTTCTGAAACCTCCATCACTTTCCGTGAAATCAGCCCTGTTACGAATAAATAGCGCATGAGCACCTGGATGCTCGATGCTTAATGACTGACCACTGACAGGTATACCAGCACGAAGCGTATGTACTTGATCAGAGTTAATCAGCACAAAAACCTGATGGCTGCTTTCAATAATTTCACCAAAGTCATCGATCAAATTAGAGACGGAAATACTATGAGATATATCGTGAGGATTTTGAGCAGTGTTTTTTAATAGATAGCTATTCTTCCCAAGCGTGAATCCTTTGCCAGTATATAGAAAAAAGAATCTTGATCGTGGAAATTGTTTTAGCCTTTGAGGAAAATAACTATGCAGGAAATAGGCAAGATTTCGCTCTGATAGATGTTCATTTGCTAATACCACTACTTCGTCAAAGAATGCCTGGTTCTTAAGCAAATCAGTCAATTGTTCTAGGTGCTCTGCTGTTAGTATTGAAGCTTGATTGCTCACTTCCAGGTTGTTATAATGGCTTATTTCGGTAATGAGTGCGATATTCCTCAATCCAGCCCTTCTATTAGCTTCAAGCGGTGAATTCGCTTCTCCGGCATAGCTGGTTTGTGCAGCGTAATGTCTGAAGAAAGTCCGGTAGCGCTCGGGAACAGCCGGCACTTCCTGTGCAATAAGCAATTCCAGCCCTATTGTGGAGATTATCAAAACCATGAAGGTGTAAGCTGCCATTGTTCTATTTAAGATACGTTCCATATTAAAATCTCTCCTACTGAATAACACATTCACAGCGTTTTATTCAAAGAGTCTGTTACGTGGAAAACAAAAAAGACTTAACCATATTTTTTGGACCAAATCATTTACTTGTGGTTAAAGATAAACTGCTGAAATCCTTTACCATTTCGTTGACAGCTTCTCTAAGCGCCTTCACGACCACTTGAGATTTTCTACCACTGGTATTAATCCCCGGCATAGAATCTTTTATATCCGCTGAAATGTCATAAGTTTTTTCCCATACCATATCTTGAGTTGAGGTATCGTAGAGTTTAATGGATAACTTGTTTTGCCATTCAATTTTTCTTTTAGCAAGGCTTTCCAGATAGTAGCCTAAGTAAACTCCACCTGCTGCGCCAATTCCAGTCGCGATGCTATTTGTTTTTTTCTCAGTGATCTGAATGCTGCTAAATGGCCCGCCAATTTGACTCGTTTCCTCTGTAATAGTAGCAACGCCAACCGTGAAACCGATACCAACACCTAAAAGCAATGCATAAGTAGTTTGCGGGCCGGGTCTCTGGTTGTAATAACCGTAAAAATTCTTGATCTTTCCGGTCATAACCAAATCTACACCCTGTCTTTTAAGAGTTGGCAAGACATCGGGTTCAATTTCCTCTGATAAATAATTGGTAAGAGTAATTTCTTCAAAAATCTTTGAATACTCAAGGTGCTTAATCTGTCTCTTATACACATCTCCGAGCCCACGAGACTCCATTGCATCT
>CAXHHS010000025.1:0-18534 GCA_964015645.1 uncultured bacterium | reverse complement strand
TTTTATAGCGCTTTCCTTCGTTCAAAAACCGGAAGATGTGTTGCACCTAAAAGAAAAAATTAGCGTCGCCGGAAAATCGACCCCGATTGTTTCTAAAATCGAAAAGCCGCAAGCAGTAGCAGCAATTGATAGAATTACGGACTTAACCGACGTCGTTATGGTTGCGCGCGGCGATTTGGGCGTCGAAATGTTGACGGAAGAAGTGCCGCAAATTCAAAAAGAAATCATTCAGATGTGTAACAAAAAAGGCGTTCCGGTGATAACGGCTACCCAAATGCTGGAATCGATGATCGAAAGCCCCCGCCCAACCCGGGCGGAAGCAAGCGATGTTGCCAACGCGGTTTTGGATGGCTCCGATGCTGTTATGCTTTCCGGAGAAACAGCGTCTGGTAATTACCCGGTTCAGGCTGTTTCTACAATGAACCGGATCGTGTCTTTGATCGAAAAAAAGAACCTTCCGCGATGGGATTTAAAACGGCTTCGCCCGGACGATGAATATTCCGGGGAGTATGCCATTGGCTACTCTGCCTGCCATTCTGCCGAATTGGTGAAAGCGTCTGCGATTATTTGCCTTACGCAAACCGGTTTTACCGCAAAAATGATTGGCCGTTTTCGCCCATCCATCCCAATTATTGCGCTGACATACTCAAAGGAGCCGTATCATCGCCTGGCATTATATTGGGGTGTAACCGGTTTTATCACTAATGAATTTCATAGGAATATCGATGAAGTTGTAGAAAATTTAAAAAGGGAGCTTTTGGAAAAAGATATTGTTCTTCCGAAAGATACATTAGTGTTTACCGCCGGGCTGCCTTTTTCGCACCGGCGGAAAACCAATATGTTGCGAATTGAAAAAATTTGAGGGAGAGTCAGTTTAGAAAATCTTCTCTAAGGGGTGTATATGGTTAGTATATCGAAGAAGATTTCCTAAACTTGTTAAGCCACTTTATACCAATGCCTTCGCAGCTTCGATTACTTCATCATAATTCGGCTCGGTGGTAATTTCCGGAACTAATTGTGTGTAGCGAACCACGCCTTCCCTGTCCACAACAAACAACGCGCGTGCTAACAGGCGCGCATCCTTTACTAAAACACCATAGTTTTGCCCAAAAGAAACTTCGCGATGATCGGATACGACCATAACCTTATCCACTCCGGCAGCGCCACACCAACGACTTTGAGCGAACGGTAAATCCACACTTATCGTGATAATTGCAATATCGTCGCTCAAACCGGTGGCAAGCTGGTTGAATGTACGGGTTTCCTTGTCACAAACACCTGTGTCTAAGGAGGGAACAGCAGAGAGGATACATACTTTTCCCGCGAAATCGGATAAGCTTTTCGTAGATAAATCCTGTGCGACAACATTAAAATCCGGCGCTTTATCGCCAACTTTTATTTCATTGCCCGCAAGCTGCATGGGATTACCTTTCATCGTGACGGTGCGTGTGCTCATTTTTGACTCCTTTTAAAATATTGAATTTGATCTTAGCTCTTTTTTGACCACCAATATTAAAGTTCAAGAAACAGACAATCAAGAGTTTTGTTTTTGCTTGACAATGATTTTTAGAAGGTATACTTTAAGCGCTTCTTTAGACCATAATTAAATAATCTAATGATAAATATAAACTCAAAGGAGCGTTATTATGTCTCACGAATTGCCCCCCTTACCATATGATTATAATGCATTGGAACCGCATATTGATGAACGAACCATGCGAATTCATCACGATCTACACCATGGCGGTTATGTAAATAAATTAAATGCCGCGCTGGAAGGTCACAGCGATTTACAAGGCAAAAGTATCGAAGATTTGCTGAAAAATTTAGGCAGCGTTCCGGAAGCCATTCGCGGCGCAGTACGCAATAATGGCGGCGGCCATTACAACCATAGCATTTTTTGGCCGACCATGTCATCCAATGGCGGCGGCGCTCCGGATGGTGATTTAGGAGATGCCATCGATAGTGCATTTGGCAGTTTCGATCAATTTAAAGAAGCCTTCTCCAACGCCTCAGCAACCCGATTTGGCAGCGGTTGGGGCTGGTTGGTAAGGAACAGCGACGGCTCGGTTGCCGTTACATCAACCCCAAACCAAGATAACCCGATTTCCGATGGTCAATTTCCTTTGTTAGGACTCGATGTTTGGGAACACGCCTACTATTTGAATTATCAAAATCGCCGCCCGGAATATATTTCCAATTGGTGGAATGTGGTCAATTGGGACGAAGTTGCCAAGCGCTTTGCAGGGTAAGATTTTCCCGTAATTCGTGATTCGTGAAATCCTCTCACGAATCACGAATACAACTCTAATTAGTGCGAAAGCACTCTAAAATTATCACATTTATTTTTTCCATTGCAAAATTCATTATAAAACAGTATCATTGTTCGCTTCACAGGTAACGTTTCATACTCGGGGGTTGAATGGCAGTTATTGCGAGAAAGAAAATTTTAAAATTTCTCATTAATAACGATGGAGTGATATGAACATATTGTTATTGTTCTGTTCAATTCTCATTTTTTTTATTGCCTGTTCATCAGGCCCTAAAACACCTCCCAAAACTTCTCAAAATTTACCCACCTCAACCACACAAGCCTTCGACTCTATGCCATCGGAACCGTATAAAAACCTTGCCACGCAAAAGTACGGACAAAATGTAAGTTATGTTTATAATCAAAGTAAAACGTGTGTATTATGTTTAAAAACCGCCCAAAACCTGTCTCAAAAAGGTACTTATCAAAATCGCGCTTATTTCTTTTTATATGATCTTGAAAACGACCGTATTCTTTTGGAAGAAAGCCTGGAGAATGCTACAGTGCGGTGGTTTAACGATCATCAATTGCAAGTCTCAATAACCCCGGGCATTGTAAAAGGGAATGAAGAAGAAAATGATGAATTGGGTTATATTTACGATCTCAAACTCCAAAAGAAAATTCACCAAACAAATAGTGGCCTTCCCAGGGCCAAGTAAGTTCTTATTTTAAAGGAAACCTTTCATTGTAGCATTTAGTTGCCGAAGATACGATCACGTTATCCACCAATGAATTTACAGACAGACATGTCAATTTTTTATTAAACAACTAAATTTCTAATCGAATAAACTACCGGAAAAGGAGGTGATACCGGCAATCATTCATGTACTATAATTTATCGAGACAGAGGGGCAACTTAATTAATTTCTATATTAACCCCATTAATTTTGTAAGGAGCGTTTATGAGGTTCAAGTTTTTACCCGTTTTTATTGTAATGATGGCTTTAGCCATTATTTCTGTACCCTTGTTGTTTGATATGCAAGAAAGCTCTTCGCAAGAAGAAGTGACTGTTAAAAGCGAACCCCAGCCTGTAGAGTGGGAAACCGCGGAAAAATATTCCAAATCGAAGGAACCAATTTCCGAACGCAAAAAGAGAGTAAAGGGCATGGTTAACCAGGGTCATCCCGATTTATATGCCGAATGGAACAGAGGCGTTCGTACTGGCTATGGTCAAACAAAACCCGGGTACGATCATAATTACAAAGTGAAAGCCTTGTTAAAAGCCCAAAATCTTACTTCGACAAGAGAATTTGGCAAACGCACTGTAACCAACCAACAAATCGACTGGCAGTCCCGCGGCCCCGGTAATGTCGGTGGCAGAACGCGCGGCGTCATTATTGATCCCACTGACCCGACGTACAATACCTGGTTTGTCGGCTCCGTTGGCGGTGGTGTGTGGAAAACAACCGATGCCGGCACTACCTGGGAAAATCTTACGGAAGATTTACCCAACCTGGCAACCAGTACACTGGCAATGTCTCCCGCCAATCCGGACATCATTTATGCCGGAACCGGCGAAGGCTTTGGCAATGTCGATCAAATTGACGGCAGCGGTATCTGGAAATCCACCGACCGCGGTGTTACCTGGGAACAGCTTGCCAGCACTGCCAACAGCCCGGAGTTTGAGAACATCACACGGATTATTATCGATCCTTCTAACCCGGATGTGATTGTATTTGGTGTTGCTGCCGGGTTTAACGATGCCAATGCGACCAATGGTGTTTACAAATCAATTGACGGCGGTGTTACGGTAACGAAGGTTTTTGAAACCGGTGGATTTGCCGTGGAGCATATTATTGCCAATCCCAAGAACTTTAATACCCAATATGCCACCGTAAACGCCAATGGTGCGTTTAAATCCACTGATGCTGGCGATAGCTGGTTTGCTGCAAACAATGGTCTTGCCGGTGTTGCACGTACCGAAATTGCGATTTCCCCGGTTGATACATCAAAATTGTATATTTCCGCCCAGGGTGGCGCAGCTGGTGGATCAACTTTATATAAAACAACCGATGGCGGTGCAAGCTGGCTTTCTGCCAACGATCCCAATGGCAACGTAGGCTGGTTGGGCGGCCAGGGGTGGTACGATAATACAATCGCTGTTCACCCATATCGCGATGACGTTGTGTTTGTCGGCGGTATTCGGATGTGGCGTTTGGATCCGTTATCCGGACAGGACTCAGTGAATACGGTAACTGGTGTCAATTTAGACAATCTCGCATCGATACCGCTGTCTTTTGTTAATTTTGGCGGCCAGTTTGCCGGTGGTGGAATCGATTTAGGCGGTAATTTTCATGGCCTCCCCACCGGACTTACAATTGATGATTTTACCTCAATTGAAGTTCGTTTTGGCCCCGGTAAAACTCAAAAAGGCCACCGGTTTTTATTTGCACCCGGTTTTCAATATCCCTTTCAGGATTATGTTGATGTCCCGTTTGAAGTATGGGATACTGATAACAACGTGCAGTTGATGGTTTCCTGGCGCGATGATGAAAACAATGGTGTATACGAATTGGAAGATCGCCCCAGTGATCTGGATGGCAGCGGTATTGACCGGGAATATATCTTTGTTCATGCAGTGCCGTATGACTCGGATAACCCCGATACCAATATTACGCAAACGGCTGGCCAGGCATACAAAAATATATACGCAATGTGGCCGGAAGCACCTCCCGGAGCCGGAGTTGTAAATTTAGATTCCCTAACGGCTGATGCAACGATAGGCTTAACATGGGGTACTGTGATTACAAACCGGGTTACCACCAGTGCGGTTACCCCTCCCGGCAGCGGCGTGCATGTCGATCATCATAATATCGTGGTGATTCCGAATGACCCGACCAACGATCGTTTCCGAATTGTAAATGCCAATGATGGCGGCGTATATTTCTCCGACGATAATGGTGCAACCTGGACCAATACCCTGAATAGTTATGTAACCACCCAATACTATGGCGCGGATAAAATGAATGGCGCGGATCGTTACATTGGCGGCATGCAGGATAATGGAACCTGGTTTTCTCCAGAGGGTGCCAATGCTGCAACACAATACTTTTTCGCCATTGGCGGTGATGGTTATGAAAGTATCTGGCATTATAACAATCCGAATAAATTGATGGGCGGCTTCCAGTTTAACGGCATTATGCGCTCTTTAGATGGCGGGCAAACCTTTAACAACGCCAACACCGCCAGCGGAATGACTGATACCGGCAGCGGCAACGCACCGTTCTTTACCAAAATCGCTAATTCCAAACAAGATCCGGATCTCGCGTTTCTTGTTGGCGCTTCCGGGGTATGGCGCACCGATAACTTTGGCGCTAGCTGGAATCTGACGCCAATGACCGGCGGCGGCTGGAACGGAACCAGCAGCTTTTCCCAGGTTGTTGTTAGCCTGGTAAACCCGCAAGTTGTTTGGGCCGGTCGAAATATGACACCTGCCAGCCCGGCTTATGTATCTACCGATGGTGGTTTTACATTTAATCAAACCACCGTTTATAGCGATCCCACGTTAGGGCCGATTGGTAGATTTTCCGGGTTCGATACCCATCCGACCGATGATAGCACTGCCTATGCCCTTTTTGGCGTTGCCAATCGGGCGAAAATTCTGCGCACAACCGACCTGGGACAAACCTGGGAAGACATTTCCGGATTTGACGAAGGCGGTGGCGTTAGCACCCGCGGTTTCCCGGATGTTGTGGTACATAGCCTTTTGGTGATGCCCCACAATACCGACATTATCTGGGCCGGAACCGAAATCGGTATTTTTGAATCCACCGACAACGGTGCCTCCTGGGCCTTCCATAATGAAGGGTTCCCGGCAGTCGCAGCCTACGAAATGAAAGTTGTCAACGACCAGGTAGTTGTCGCGACGCACGGTCGTGGTATCTGGTCCGGCACTGTGCCGGAATTGGCGGGATACGAACCGCCGCCCGCATTATTGGCGCCAAGATTTAGAGAGGTTGCCGGTGGCGCCGGTGGTATTGTTTCCGTAAATCTCGTGCTGCCGTCGTTGTACGATTCTTCATACATCATGCTCGACACCACTGCCTTCCAGGCATTAGGCGCAAATGCAACCCCGGTCGATTCGTCTTTTCAATTGATGATCCCCACGGAAGGACTCGCAAATTTTGCCCTTTCTGTAGTATCTTACAAAGATGGCCAATTCCTGCGATCCAACCCCAATAATATAACGGTATTCCCATTGGCAGAAGCAGTGGTTACTTACACCAATGACTTTGCCGAAAATGCCGATGATTTTGTCGCCAACGGAATCGCATTTGATACCCTCGCCGGGTTTAGCAGCGGCGCGTTGCACTCACCGCACCCCCACGGCACAAACCAGGATTTTACCACGATTCTTTCGATACCGATTGTTGTTGCAAGTGAAAATGCGACCATCGTCTATGACGATATTGCGATTATTGAACCGGGAAATCCCGGAACCGTTTTCGGCGATCCTACGTTTTGGGATTTTGTCATTGTGGAAGGCAGTAATGATAATGGCACTTCTTGGGTTCCATTAGCAGATGGCTATGATGCCCGGGCAGATTCCGTCTGGTTGGATGCATATAACAACGGTACTCCCGGCGATTCCTCAATGTTCCGGACGCAAACGGTTGATTTATTAAACACATATTCCCCCGGCGACGAGGTTATCATTCGCTTTAGATTATTCTCCGATCCTGCAGCCGTTGGCTGGGGCTGGGCGATTGATAATATTAAAATTCAGGAAGACGCCGTGGTTGGCATCGAAGATAATCCGCAAATCCCGGTAACCTATAGCCTGGATCAAAATTATCCCAACCCGTTTAACCCCACCACAACCATTCGCTACCAATTACCGGAAGCCGGAGATGTTAAAATAAACATCTACAATATTCTCGGGCAGCAGGTTCGCACGCTGGTAAACACTCGCCAGAATGCCGGTAGTTATAGCATGGTTTGGGATGGTAGAGACCGTGCCGGGCAATCCGTTGCCAGCGGCATGTATATCTACAGAATGGAATCGGGTAATTTTGTTCAGCAGCGGAAGATGATGTTGATTAAGTAGGATCAACTGAACCTTTGAAAGGTTTAAAGCCTTTCAAAGATTTTCTGCAAGATAAATGTAGTTTTTTTGAAAAAGAGAAAGCCTCCGATTAATTTTGTTGGAGGTTTTCTCTTTCTATATAATCACCGGCATAGGTAATAACACACATCGTTCGATATACCGGGTGTGTGCTAATTGCCACTCCGGTTACCCCAAAGCGGGGGTTAAATATATTATCCCGATGCCCGCGGCCGGGAACACCGTCATCGATAATCAATTGCATAACGATCATTCGTGCATCGTGGTCGCCGTAGGCAATATTCTCACCGGAAACTCCCTTCCATTCACCATATCGATCCATCCGCTCGTGCGGTTTGCTGCCATCTTTACCATGATGCCCGGTTTCCCCGCTGTGACTTTGATCGTTTACGTGGTCTTTAGCCGCATAGGAAAGCCCCCGGGAAATACGCAAAGCTGGTACGGCATCAACGGAGTTTAAATACCGGATCGCTTCTTCTACCGCTGTTACCCCTTCTTGCGTTCTTACCGCAATTTTGCCAGGTTGTTTTAGAAGTTTACCGGAGTAATGTTTTGCTAACGCTTGCAGGAATTTTGCATATTGGCGTGGATTTGTGCGCGCCAGATTCATTTCGGAAGCCACTTCTTTTTCCAGGGCGGTGAGATAACTTACTGCTTCCCCGTTAACATTCGAGTTATGATATTCTCTTTGTTCTGATGAAGTATCCTGAACAGGAGATGAATCCGAATATACCTGGATGGCGGGTTTTACAGCAATGGAGTTTCGGTAAACAGTCAAATCCGGGTTATTCGGGAAACGCGATAAACCGGCATCGCAATAATTTAAGGCACTTTTAATATCGGCATCTTTTTTATAAGCAATTTGCGCCAGCAGAAAATAAGCACGGAAGGTTTCATTGCCCGTTTTAAGCGACCTTTTGCAATATGCAATCGCCGCCCCATAGTTCTCTTTTTTTTGATAAACCAGCGCAATTGCCTCTAAGGCGTTTGCCTGTCCAGGCAGGTTGCTGTATATTTCGCTATGGCGAAGCACTTTTTGGTAAAGACTCAATGCCGTTTCCAAATCATTGTTTTTTAATGCGATATTGGCTCGCCGCCAGGTGTGGGAAGGATCATTCTCTTGAGCGTTTAAGTAAGAATGAATTCCGAAAATTAAAAAGAAAACTACGATAAAATTTATCAACCTGTTCATAAAAAGTGCCTTTGTTTTTATCATGAAAGAACAAATTTCTAAAACACAAAAAATTATACAGTGATTATTTTCTCGTTCTTTCGGTTTTCGGTTTTAAAATACTCAAAATTTGATGAAAATTTACAACATTACCATTTGGTTGGGGTTGACGGCATATTTCTTCGGCATTTTCTTCTCCAATTCGGTATTGCAAATAGCCATTGGAATATTACTTTGTTGCTCCGGGCATATTTTGCGATGGAAATACCAAAGTTCCAATATTGAAATAATTGACATTGCGATTATTACCTTTTTCTTCTCCGGCATATTGGCATGGTTAATCTCACCAAAAAACTCAGAAACATACACCCATTTAATGCACCACCTGGCGCTGCTTTCGACAATACCGGTTAGTTATATTTTCGTTCATAAAAAGCGCCCAACGATTTTAGAATTTGCTTATATCGCAGTGTTTTTCGCGGCAATAACAGCAAGTGCCGGTATCGCCAATTATATTCGTAATCCGTTTCGTGCCTATGGTTTTTTCGCCGGCCCCTATTCTCTTGCAAATATTATGGTGCTAAGCCTTCCTTTTTCTATTGCGCTTTTAATGTATTCGAAAAAATGGAATTGGTTTCGTATTTTTACGCTTTTATCAATTGCGTTACAAACAGCGGCACTCTGGCTTACGTTTACACGGGGCGCTATCGGTGGAGTTATAATCGGATTTGGTGCAGGATTATTAATCTGGTATAAACAGGTTGCCGATAAATCCTCCAAACGAATAAAGAAGCCGGTTTACATCTACCTTTCCTTTGTTGGGCTTATATTGTCGTTGATGCTCAACTCACAAGACTTGCGTATTAATCCGATCTCATATTTTTCTCCTGACGCGCGCGCTGTGGTCGATCTTTCCAGTGGCCGGTTAACGATTATCAAAGAGGCGCTCGCCATTCAGCAAAAAAATATTGAACAGGGAAATTGGTCGAATATTCTATTTGGCTATGGGTTGCGAAGCCGAAAAACAGTATCTGAATTTAAGACCGGCGGATGGGAGTCTGATTATTTGGGAGTGTTGATGAACCAGGGAGTTTTCGGATTATTCTGTGTGCTTTGGATTTATTTTCTGCTGTTTAAAAAAGTAAGGGAAAAATTGATGGCTGCTAATGGCTCACGCTATTACCCGTTTTATTGGGCAGTAGCCGTTTGTGCAATTGCTTTTTGGATCATGTCTTTTGTGACATCAGAATTGAATGGTATGAATAGCAGCGCGCAAATTGCGATCTTATTTGCACTCCTGGCGAGTGCTTCTAATTCTGATTGTTTAGGGATTGCTTAAATGGCGCAATTAGGTTATTTTTGGAAATTCAAAATGATAACGGAGTTCTATGTCTAAGCCAATTAAGTTTTGCCTCACCTTATTTATAATCCTGGGATTTATACCGGCAATTTTAGAAGGAAAAGACGCTATGGAAATTTCCTATCAGTTGAGTTGGGATAAACCGAATTCCCACTTGTTTAATGTATCCGTAACCGTTAAAAATCCCGAGGGTAGCCAGACGCTTTTTCGTATTCCCGCCTGGCGGCCCGGTCGTTATGTGATCCAAAATTATACCAAAAATATTATCAAGTTTGCAGCGATTGACAATAATGGCCGTGAACTAAAATTCCAAAAACTGGATAAAGATACCTGGCAGGTGCATCATCAATCCGTAAAATCGGTAACTGTATCGTATCAATATTACGCCAATGTTTTAGACGCCGGCTCTTCATTTTTGGATGATTCCGAAGCCTATATCAACCCCATTACACTTGCGATGTATATTCCGGGTAAAGAGATGCTGCCAGTGTCGTTAAAAATTGATAAACCCGGGGATTGGAAAATTGCCACAGCCCTGGATTTCGACCCGGAAACGCGATCTTACCAGGTAGAAAATTATCACGAGTTTGCCGACAACCCCATTTTAATCAGCCCTGATTTTGAACTGCTGTCCTTCGATTATGAGAATGCAAAGATTGAAATGGTTTTCCAGGGAGAACGCAATTATGATCCGCAAAAGGTGATTGATGATGTTCGCAGCATTGTCGCAGAACAAAGCCGTATAATGGGCGGAGTGCCCTGCGAGCGCTATTTGTTTATGTATCATTTGATACCCGAACGGATGGGGCATGGTGTGGAGCATAAAAATTCCACCTCTATCGTGATTGGCCCGGCAGATTTTAATGATCCGGTATTTTATTTTCGCTTCCTAAGCGTAACATCGCACGAGTTTTTTCACATTTGGAATGTGGAACGTATTCGCCCGGAGGCCATTTATCACCCCGATTATTCCAAAGAAAATTATACTACAACTATGTGGTTTTTTGAGGGGGTAACCAGTTATTATGATTTATTAACGATGAAACACGCCGGCGTCATTAGCAAATACCAATTTTATAATGCGATGGAAAGAACCATACAACGATTGCAAAACACCTATGGCCGAAAAATTACCAGCGCAGCAATGGCGAGCTGGAATAGCTGGGCAATGTTCGAGGGATCGCCGCCGAATTCATCGATTTCATTTTACAATAAAGGTGAAATCCTGGGGTTAATGTTAGACATGGAGATTCGAGATCGAACCGCCAACAAAAAGTCGCTGGATGATGTCATGCGCTATCTCTATAAAAATTATGCACTTAAGGATAAAGGCGTTCCGGAAACCGGGATTCAATCTGCCATCGAATATGTAGTAAGCCAGGAGAATAAAACGCGCAGCAGCTTTGCCGATTTTTTCGCCGATTATATTTTTGGTACTAAAGAAATCGATTACAATCTCTTCTTACAATTTGCCGGCCTGGAACTTTTAACCCAGGTTGATGAACAGCAACCGGCCGCTTACCTCGGAATTCATTTAACCCGAGATGAAAAAGAACCACGCATTGAAAATGTAAATCCCGATTCTCCGGCTTTTGAAGCTGGCTTAGATCACGAAGATATTTTGCTGGCAATTGACAATCATCGCGTAACAGCTATGAATTTAAACCGGCTCCTGATGCGCTATCAACCGGGAGACCGCATTACGGTTACGGTATTTCGCCGCAGCAAACTTCGCCATTTTGATGTCACGCTTGGCAGCGGCAACAACACCCGTCTGGTTTTAATCGAAATGGAAAAGCCTTCGCCAGCACAGTTAAATATTCGGAATGATTGGCTTAAAGAACCGGCGGAGTCACATACGAATTGAAGAAAAACTTATCGTGTTTTATCAAGGCTACTCAACCACTCCTGATTTTCACCACTTTGTGGTGTAAATCTGTCACCTCCTTTGTAAGGCGGGGAATTTAAAAACGTGCCGTTTTAAAAATAAAGAGAAAGAATTCTTTATTCTGACCTTTTTAGAACGGCTCATTGCATTTGTAATACTTATATAATACATTGCTCAACAAAGCCTAATTAGAGGTTTAAAAAAGGAGTAGGAATGAAAACAATTTCTATTGACATTGATGATCATAAATTTCAACAATTAGAGAAAATTTCTCAAAAAATGCGTGTTCAAAAAGATTCGTTGTTGCAGGAAATGTTCGAGGAATTGATTGAAGATTTATATGATTCGGTGGTTTTGGAAAATCGTTTGAATGATCCCAATCAAACTTTTTATACTTTAGAAGAAGTGAAAGAAAAGCTTGGCATATAACATCACCTTCCAGCATACTGCTTTAAAAGATTTAATCGACATTGATAAGAAGCAAGCAGCCCGGATCGTGCTTGCAATTGCAGATAAACTATCCCGGTTTCCGGATCAGTATCCGTTCTTAAAAGGAAAATTCAAAAACTTTCGAAAATTTCGAGTTGGAGACTACAGAGTGCTTTTTCGAATTCAAGACCAGAATATACAGATTTATTATATTCGCCACAGGTCGGTTATTTATGATTGAGAAAAAATATCGATACACAAGGGAGATGGCAATGAAACAATTCTATCCGGCAATTTTTATCTTATGGCTGTTGGCCGCTTGCCAATCGGAGCAACCGGCAGTGGTATATCAAGATATTGAAAAGGAGATGCAGGCCGAATTCCAATTGGTTGCGGATGGCGAGACGATTGAATTTGGCAGCGGACATTTTAAATTCACGCGCAGCTTAATTTTGGATGGCAAAAATAATGTAACGATAAAAGGGCAGGGGAGAGGCAAAACCGTCCTGTCGTTCAAAGATCAATCGGAAGGGGCGGAGGGCATCCGTATTTCTAATTGCGAAAATATAATCATCGAGGGGTTGACAATCCTGGATGCCAAAGGCGATGCGTTAAAAGCAACACAGGTTGATGGCATTACGATGCGCGATGTGAAAGCGGATTGGACCGGTGGCGCGAAATCGACCAACGGCGCTTACGGCCTTTACCCGGTTATCTGCAAAAACGTTTTGATCGAAAATTGCGAGGTTGCACGAGCCTCCGATGCTGGTATTTACGTCGGCCAATCGGAAAACGCTATTATTCGCAATTGCAAAGCCTACGAAAATGTTGCTGGCATCGAAAGCGAAAACTCCAGCAATGTGGAAATTTATAACAATGAAGCCTTTAATAATTCCGGTGGCATCCTGGTATTCGATCTTCCCGGTTTAACGCGTTATGGTGATAACATCAAGGTATATGACAATAAAGTTTACGATAACAACCACGACAATTTTGCAGCCGAGGGCAACATCGTCGCGACCGTTCCACCGGGTAGCGGTTTAATTTTGCTGGCTGCGAACAACGTGGATGTGTATAACAACGAATTCAAAGATAATCACACCTGGGGAACCATTGTGCTGAGTTACCTGTTCATCGCGGAGTTGAGTAAAGCGGCGTCAAGCAGCGAGGAAGCATCGTCAGACGCGCCAATGGACGCGGAAACCGCCGAATCCTTGCAGCAAGAGGCCGAGACGAATTTAGCGGAAACCATGGCCGCATTCGAAAAAGATTCGCTTTACAATCCCTACTCCCGGGCAATTTACATTCATGACAATACCTACGAAAAAGGCCTCTCCCTGGCGCAATTAAAAAGCGAGGTCGGCAGTTTGTTTACCCTGCTTTTTAAAGGCGGTATCCCCGATATTTTACACGACGGCATCAACAACCCGGAATATTTGGCTGCTGATGGCCACGTTCAAGATCAATATCGAATTTGCATTCGCAACAACGATGGCGCCAGTTTTGCAAACCTTGATGCACCGAATGAATTTGCCAACCCTTCCGAAGATTTAACGCCGTACGATTGTACAAAGGAAATAGCGGCGCGGTAAATTCTATGAGTTTAAACGGGGCTAAAAAAGGAGTAACGGAGTGTTGGATGAATGGAGTCTGAAATTGATGAAGAAGTTTTGGTTCTTCAGCCTTTTTGTGATTGTTTTTCTTGTATTTAGCACCCTTCAATCCTGTGAAAAAGAAGCCGATCAAACTAACAAAATCAACAAACGGTTGTTAGCGCTTGGGCATCAAAAACTATCCGATTATGGTTTTTTTGAAGGAGATTTAGCGGATTTAAATCCGATAAAAGGCGTTATTCCCTACGATTTGAATACCCCGCTTTTCTCCGATTACGCTTACAAATCCCGCTTCATTCAAGTGCCGGACGGGAAAACCGCTGCGTATAATGAAACCGATGTTTTGGTCTTTCCGGTTGGCACCCACATTATCAAAACCTTTTATTTCCCTAATGATTTTCGCGATGAATCCCAAGGCCGGCGATTGCTGGAAACCCGCATTTTGATTCACAAAAAAACCGGCTGGAAATCGCTGCCCTACATTTGGAATAATGCCCAAACCAATGCCTTTTTAGAGATTACCGGCGGCACAAAAACCGTTCATTGGATTCACTCCGATGGCGCAAAAAGAACCACACAGTATTCCATCCCCACGATGGTGCAATGCAAAAGCTGCCACATTCGCAACGAAACGTTGCTGCCCATTGGCCCAACCATTCGCCAGCTAAACCGCGAATTTGATTATGCCGGTGGCCGGAAAAATCAATTGGTTAAATTTACGGAAGAAGGCATTTTAGATGGATTGCCCCCATTAGCCGGCGTGCCAAAATCACCGGTGTGGAATGATCCCGCCACCGGCAGCCTCCACAAACGTGCGATGGCTTATTTGGATATTAACTGCGGCCATTGCCACAATCCCAACGGTCCGGGAAATACCTCCGCCCTGGTGCTCACCATGAATGAAACCGAACCGGTGAATTGGGGTGTATTTAAAAAACCGGTTGCGGCCGGGCGCGGCTCCGGCGGGCGCTCTTACAGTATTGTGCCCGGTAAACCGGATG
The DNA here is from genome assembly GCA_964015645.1 of uncultured bacterium. GTDB lineage: Bacteria > Calditrichota > Calditrichia > RBG-13-44-9 > J075 > CAXHHS01. The sequence continues at coordinate 3,695 of CAXHHS010000025.1, read as the reverse complement.
AATCCATTCTCCTATTTCGCATGGAATCTACCGATCCCGGAATCATGATGCCGGAGGTCGGGCGAAAATTGATGCACCGGGAAGGCGTTGCGCTGATTAAAGAGTGGATTGCGAAAATGGAACAGAATACTCTTTGAAGCAGCTTTGGCATCCATCACTGTCAATTGGCACTTTAATACTCACGCAAAGGCGCGAAACCGCAAAGATTACTTTTGTAAACAATCCGGGTTTAATTATTACCCTCCGAATATACAATAGATTTCCCCAATCAATACAAGCTGCCAAAATCCCATATTTAGGGTATCGATTTTGGAGACGTTCCTCCGTATGTTTAAGGCAAGTGTAAAGTGTCAAAGTTGATGATGAAAAAGAAACGGAGAAAATGTTGGTTTTCCTAAAATGTTCAACAGTGTTTATCTTGTTGTTTTTATGGTGTTTAACACCTGTTTATTCTCAAGACAATTTTGCACTGCCAATCACCTACAAAAACGTGAGTGCGACTAATTTGCCGTTGAAGGCGCTCGGTAGAAATAACATGGATGCTCATCCGGCTGATATTGACAATGACGGCGATTTGGATATTATCATCGCTTGCGAGTTCTGTCCCAATATTATTCTGATTAACGACGGCAATGGAAATTTTAGCGATGAATCCGCAGCCAGAATTGCCCAGCCGATTCACGACTCGGAAGATGTGGGTGTGGCTGATTTTGACAACAATGGCAGCTTGGATATTATTTTTGTGGCGGAAGACGACCAGATAAACGAGTTGTATTTAAACAACGGCCAGGGGTTTTTTAGCGATGCCAGCAACCGCCTGCCGGTAACCGGAACCTCCAACGCCGTGTTAACCGCCTTCGTAAATCCTGACAGCTTCCCGGATATTCTCATCGGCAACGCCGGGCAGAATGTGGTTTTGATTAACGATGGCAATGGGAATTTTACGGATGAAACTGTGCAGCGGCTTCCGGCCAATTTAAATATTACCCAGGATTTGGAATGGGGCGATATAAACGGTGATGGTTTTAATGATATTGTGGAAGGCAACGAAAACGGAAATCGCCTGCTGCTAAACGACGGCAACGGATTTTTTACCGACGTGACTACCGAAAATCTTCCCTTGCCACCAACAGGAGAAGAAACGCGCGAAGCCGATCTCGGTGATGTCGATGGTGACGGTGATCTTGACCTGTTTTTTGCAAATGTCACGTTTTCGCAAAACCGCCCGGCACAAAACCGCCTATTGTTGAACGATAGCACCGGAAAATTTATCGATGTGACAACAACGCATCTACCGGTGCAATTTCTAAATACGGTTGACGGCGATTTTGTCGATGTCGATGCCGACGGTGATTTGGATATCCTCACCGCCCAGGCATTTAGCGGAACGTACCAGGCATTCATCAACGAAGGCGGTGTATTTACCGATCTCACCGGCGATGTATTTCAAACGCTACCAACCGGCAACGGCATTGATGTGGAAGCAGCGGATTTTAACGGAGATGGGATTTTGGATATTTATCTCACCGGGTTTCAGCGCACCGACTTTCTGTTCTTCGGCGAGAGCCAAGTTGTCGCTATCTCTAATAACCCGGAAGCTCCACAGGCATTCAGTTTGGAGCAGAATTTCCCTAATCCGTTTAACCCAGTTACTGATATTGGATTTCGGGTTACGGATTTCCCCACAGGGGGGCTTCGCTCCGGAAATATCGAACTGATAATTTATGATATAAATGGTAGGCAAGTTCGCACACTCGTAAACGAACCCAAAATGCCGGGTCACTATACCGTTCAATGGGATGCAACCGATAAGAACGGTGCGCCGGTAGCCAGCGGCGTTTATATTTATACGCTGCGCGCCAGGGGATTTACCCAATCGCGGAAGATGGTGTTGATGAGATAGGTTTTGGAATGCGTTTGAGGACTTAGCGGCCTTGTTAAACGATAATCAAAACAGATATGATTATTGGTTTATACCGAACAATTAGCATTGCCATGTAGAGTGAACAAAAACCAGATAATTTATTTTTGATCAGCCCTTCAAGCGTCATCTCCAGGATTGATGCCGTTTGCATCAAAGGGATTTATACTCGCCATCGAGCGTAAAATCAGTGGTGCAGAAACTCCAACATTAATCGCAACCAATGGTTTAAGGGCGTCACCTGGATATATATAAGCCAATGCTAAACCACCCCCAATAATTGGTCCAACAATGAATGGCAACCAATAGAAGATATCTTTAAAATCTGGGCGCTCTGTTTTCTTTACGTTTTTCAGCTCAAGAAGACTTAAGAGTTGAATTGCCAAAGCACCAAAAAAAGCAAAAACTACAGACTCGTGAAATATAAGAGCCCAATTCATCTTAACCTCCCCTTAAAAGCACCGATTACTTTGTCAAATGCTGAACTATATTCACGAAAATGATCTCTTGTTGTGTAAAGATCCTCACCATTATTAGAAGACACAGATGATTGCACTATATCGTCTATATTTTGTTCTATAACAGCGATAACCTGTTCTTCATTTACACCAATTTCTTTGGCTATTCCTTTAACAGTACGCCATTTGTACCTATCACTTTCTAATGCTTCTACAACTTTAATTCTTAATTCCTCATTATTCATAATTTCTCCTTTATTTAGATTTCGACATTAGAGCTAGTGATTAAATTGATTTATGTATAAATCCAATATAACTCTAATTAGAATCCAAAAGCAAAGAGCTTTGTTTTTGTTCTTATATAAATTTTGCCATCAACGATTGCAGGTGTTGCCATAACTCTCTCGTTTAAATTGTTGTTTGCGAGAACGTTGAAAGAATCTCCGGCTTCAAAAACAGTCACCACGCCGCGGGCGGATGCCGCATAAATTTTACCATTGCCAATAACCGGCGAGGCATAATAAGGTCCACCCGCACCAAGCCTGGCCTGGTATTTCTTTTTGCCGGTCTTTGCATCCAGGCAGGTCACAATACCGCCGTTTTTTACAAGATATACCCGGCCTTTATAATACAGCGGTGAGGGAATCTCCGGAACACCAGTTCTATAACGCCAAATAATCTCTGCTTTATCACCGGGATTGGTTGCCGGGCGAATTGCGACCAAACCGTTCTCCTGTTCAAAGCCATCAACCCAGGCAATGAGTTTTTCGTATTCAGCCTCTGAGATTTGCTCATTACTATCTGCGTCCAACATACGGTAAAACAGGCGCAGCGGATGATCCCCCTCGCCATCAGCGTCGTGCCGTGAGAGCACACTTTTGTTCGCCCTGCCTTCCTCAAATGAGATTTGACCATTGTTGTTTTTGTCGTAATCTTTCAGCAATTTAGCATAGGATGGCAATCCGGCAACCTCCGTATTGGTTTTCATATTGTAGGAACTCACAAAGACCAATCCTTCCCCCATAACCGGCGTGACAGCAGGTTCATCCGCAAGACCGGGCACTGCCCAACGATCCGAACCATCGGCCAAATTGAGTGCTGTCAGCCAGGAAACACCGTAAACAATGAGTTCATCCGTACCGTTATTGTTCCAATAAATCGGTGTAGACCAGCTTGATTTGAAGCCTTCACGAGGCTTGTGCCAGACAACTTCGCCGGTTTCTTTATTGATCGCTTCAATGAATGATTCGGTTTGATTCTCATAGCTAAAGATAAGGAGATCGTTCACCAATATAGGCGAACTCGCGCTACCGAAC
>CAXHHS010000024.1:0-18567 GCA_964015645.1 uncultured bacterium | reverse complement strand
CGGCCACCAATGATCGCGCCATTCCCCACGACGAACCGGGCCACCCGGTGGCGCACAAAATGACCACCCGGATTGCCATCTCGCAATGCCTCACCTGCCACCACCACCCGGGAAATGGGGCAATGGGAAATTACATCGGGGCGATTTGGTGGGACCAGGAATCCGATGCCGGTAAGATTTTCGGCAAAGACGCCGAGCGCGATAAATACATCGACGAGCAGCGACGACAATTGCTTTATCCCGGCAACAAATTGTTTTCGGAAGTGCAATTAGAGGATGCCCACGGCCACTCCTGGAATTATCGTAAAGTCTATAAATTGGATCGCAAGGGCAATTTTCTCGATGGCGATGGCAACATCATTCCCCACGACGACCCGGAGAAATTCAAAAAAGCGGTGCATTTAAAGGATATTCACTTTCAGGCCGGGATGCACTGCATCGACTGCCACACGGAGCAGGATATGCACGGCGATGGCAAAATTTGGGGCGCAATGATCGACGCAGTGGAAATCCGCTGCGAAGACTGCCACGGCACGCCGTTAGCGCCTGCCACGTTGATCACTTCCGGTGTTGCCAGCAGCGGGAATACAAATTTAGGAGATCGCCTCTCCGGCCCGCGAACGCCATTTGGCAAACGGCAGTTCGAATCCAAGAGTGGTAAACTAATCCAACGTTCCAAAATGTACGAGGATTTGGAATGGGAAATACCGCAAATTGCAACAATGCTCGATCCCCAAAGTGCTCACTACAACGAAAAAGCCGCTCGCGCTCACACCATGCAAAAAGACGGGGAAACCTGGGGAGAGACCATTGCCGACCACAGCCAATTAGCGCACAGCCCGGCAAAAGTGGAATGTTACACCTGCCACAGCGCCTGGAATACACAATGTTACGGCTGCCATTTATCGGCAGAAGTGAATCGCAAGTGGAAAGGGCTGCACTATGAGGGCGAAGAAACCCGTGCGGAAGTCTATTACAATCCGCAAGTGCTGCGCAGCGATGCGTATATGATCGGGGTTAATGGCACCTCCAAAGGCAACAAATATTCCCCGATGCGTTCGGCTTCCGCAGTAGTGGTCACTACCCGCGACCGCGGGCGAAATGTGGTGGTGCACCAGCAGCCCACAATTGCTGCTAGCGGACACTCCGGGTTTGCCGTTAGTCCCAATGCCCCGCATACCGTGCGGTTAGCGGAAACCAAAACCTGCACAAATTGCCATATTTCCGAGAGAAATGATAACAACGCCTGGTTAGCCGCTACTTACGGTTTCGGCACAAATTACGTGAATTTTGTCGGGGAATACGCCTACGTTGCGGTCGGTAAAAAAGGCGTGCAGGCGGTTAAGGTAACTGAAGGCTGGGAGCCGCAGCCGGTAATCGGCAGCCGCTATCATCAAATTTTGCACCCGGATTCGTACGAAGATTTTATCAACAACGATCGCAAATTAGACGAGGCTCGCAATGTCGGCAGCAACAATGCCCGCAGCATTGCCGCCCGCGGGGAGTTTATCTTTATCGCCGATGGCCCCGGCGGATTGCGAGTATATGACCGTGCCAACATTGCCAACAAGACAAAGGCGCAGCGGTTAGTGGAGAGTCAGAATACCCGTTTCGGCCAGCAAACCCGCGTGGATACGAAAGACGCCACCTGCATCGCCCTCCCGACCACTGTGCCAATGGACCCCAATCGCGTGCAGCGTCCCGAAAATCGCGAAACGCCAGTGGCAGATATTTTCCGCTACGCCTATCTCACGGATCGGGAAGAAGGGGTGATTGTCATCGACGTGCAAACCTTTCACGATAACGATCCACAGAATAACTCCATTAAACGCGCGACAACTTACAATCCGCAAGGTATTCTCAGCGGCGCGGTTAAAATTAAAATCGCCGGGGATTATGCCTACATTGTCAGCGAAAAAACCGGCTTTCACGTCATCGATATTCGCGATCCCCTCTCGCCGCAGCGTATTGCTACTATTGGTTCACCGGACATTACTGCCAGTCGTTCGCTGGCGATTCAATTCCGGTATGCCTTTATCGCCGATAAAGATGGTGTAAAAACAATCAACATCAGCAATCCAGACGAACCGCGGATTGTTCCCGGTGCACGTATAACGTTGAGCGACGCCCGCGATGTGTATCCCGTGCGCACTTATCTTTACGTTTCCGGCGGACCGGATGGCATCGTGATTATCGATATTGAAAACCCTGAATCACCAGTCGCAGTTGGCAAATATACCGCCAACGGTAGGTTAAACGATGTCAATTCGTTGACCACCGGTGCAGTGAACGCCAGTATGTTTGCTTTTGTTGCCGACGGCAAAAACGGGCTGCGGATTGTGCGGCTCATCGGCTCGCCGGATACCCCCGGTCACATGGGATTTTCCCCCATGCCGGTTCCGCAGTTGATCGCCACCTTCAAAACCAAAGCGCCGGCCCTCACCATCGCCGAAGGTATGAAACGCGACCGCCCGGTGGATGAAAGCGGCAACCAAATCGGCGTGGCCGGCCGCCTCGGCTCCCGCCCGCTCGGCAAAGAAAACCTGGAAAGTCTCACCCGGCGAAATGGGGAAGTGTTTAAAGTGCGGGATGAAGTGATTCCGGCGACGACGCAGGCGAAAAAGTAGGTTATAAGTTTGTAAATTGACAAAGGCGAGAGCAGGTTTGCCTTCGCCTTTTTTTATTTTGGGAATCTATTTTTGTTAACGCCGCACATAAGGCGGCTCAACCAACACGCTTACCAAATGGAGTAAAATCACCAAGAGTGGCTTGCGCAAGGAACGATATTCAAACGCCAATCCTGGTTGAGTCGCCTTAATGTGCTTGTTATGTGCGGCCCTACACCAGGATTGTTATTGAAAGCAGATTTCATCAATTTCCTACCGCTTAGCTTGTCTCAAACTCTATGATACGCCATATTCATATTTTCTATTTTAGAAATATCATCCCGTGTTGCATCTGGTATATTGATAAGTAATTTTTCCTTTGCTCTACTACAACCCACATAGTAGATTCTTCCATCATCATCCTCCATATCAATATAATTAAGACCATCCAGAATATATTTTCTAAAATCATATGTTAATTCAAAATGCACAAGTGTGTTTTTAAATTCAGTTCCTTTTGCACTATGAATTGTTCTAATTAAATCATCAGATTTGGTATCCACCTTAATGTATGGAAGAATTTTTTCTATGGTATATGTTTCATAAAACGTCTTTGCACGACCTGCACGAAGGGAACTCCCTAAACTAAAACCAAAATCATTAGAGATAGTTTGATTTAATTCTGAATAAAACTGCAAAATTGTTCTTTCTCTATTTTCTTTCTCTCTTAAGTTATCAATTACATTTATAGCGATTTGCCTCAGGCTAAGTTGTAAGACAGTTTTAGAACTAGCCCTTTTTAATGGTTTTATAATTTCACTTAAAGCATTCTTTAAATCACCCTTTTGATAAAATTTAAATCCCATTAAAATAGAATGAATTAACCTTGCCCTTGAAGAGTTTGAATCATTTGAATACAGTTCCTTCAATAAATCGACATTAATTGAACTCAATAAATTGTTGATCTCTGAGACACTTATATTTTTTCTTGTTAAGATATATAATAATTCTCCGGGATATGAATCTTGAAACCAATGTTTAGCTGATTGTATAGAACCAATCAGAACAATGACACGGCATCCGTCAGGTCTACCCGAATCATAGGATTGATCGATATCCGATCGAAGCAAATTTAAAAAATCAATTATTTTCTTAGTTGAACGGTGATTTTTTTCGAGTTTATACTCTCCAATATCATCACTTTTAAATTTTAAGAAATCCGATCTCTTTGCACCTGTAAACTTATAAATTGATTGTGCTAAATCTCCAACAACACCGACTTTGGTAGTCGATTCACATATCTTCTCAAGTATCCAAGTTTGTAATTCTGTCGTATCTTGAAATTCGTCAACAAAAATGTATGGAAACCGATTTCTAATAAACTCAACAACCCTATCAGATCTTAAGAGTATTAAATAGGAAAAATATAAAACATCTTCGTGGTGCATTATCCCATCTTTCCAGTATTTTGATTTGTATATCCACAACTCTTTATTTGACCTGGGAAGACGAGCACCACGATTTTGTCTAATTATTAACTCTGTCTGCCCCTCATAAAATGCATAATCAAGACTGGATAATTCTTCCACGACATTCGGTCTATTTTGCGGCGAATTGTATAAATTGTAGTTTCTGTTGTTTAATTGGCTAATAGAATTGATCCATCTTCTGAGTCTATCCCCCTGCACAATATGTTCCTCATGCCCATCCAATTTTGTAATGTCAAAAAGTAATTCACCATCCTCATTTCTCTCGATTAGATAAGCAAAAGGTTTTATTATATTGCGATAAAGAAAACTATGTATTGTGGAAATATCAAAACGGCTTTTGTCACACTGCAAACCATTAAAGATTTCTTCCACTGCAATGTTTGTATAAGTAATACAAGCAATGCGACCAGTTTTACCTAAGCGCTTTGAATTTCTTAATACTTTTTCCAAATATGATACCAGCCAGGTTGTTTTTCCAGCACCTGGACCAGCAAATATCTTAAAGTTCGATTCCAGGTCTTTGAGAGTTTCTATATGAGGCAATCGATTAACATCTAACATTCTATTCGGTTATCTTTCTTAAGGCAGCTGAAATATAATCAGGGACATTAAATTCTTTCTTTTCGTTATCATCTTTTTTAAAATTTTCTCTCAGGTTCTGCTCTAGATAGAATGCATTTTCCCCTTTAGATTTTCCCACTATTTTATTATATATCGCCGCTATTAATGCAATTTTCCTATCATCTTCATCCCAATTACAATTTGAAATAGCATGTAGTATTTCATTTTCTTTAAAGTCATCAATTCCTAGTTTGCTCTGGTACTCCTGCATTAGCTCCTCTAATGATTCAGCATATTTTGAAATTAATGCCTCATAGTTTGCGGAGACATGTACACTGTTCTGGCTTGGAAATGAGGAAGTAATCAGCAATTTAGAAGTTGGATTGTTTTTGCAAATTTCATATTCAAGAGTTTTTCCTTTCCCAACTTCGGGGTGGAAAATAAAAATATTGCCAAATTGAGCCTCAAATTCCTTTTTTAATTCAGAAACATGATTAGATAAAGGATTACTATTGCTTGTGCTATCAAGTTCAAAAGGAAAAGCGGAAACCCATCTATTATTCCTTTTAAGAGTTGGATCAGCATCAGTAATACAAACCACCTTTTTATTTATCGCATAGGTATTTTTCTCATCATTATATGCAAACATTTTTAAAAAATGTTTAAAAGTCCTACTATCGACACTAATAATAGTAGTATACGAATCTATCAACTTGTCTTCAATTTTTAAATACTCAGCGAAACAAGGAAGCAATAATTGTTCAGATATACCCTCGACAAAAATTAATCTATTAGCGAAAAGCATATTTGATTTTGTAGCATCTAGGAACCTTTGAATATACATTTGGGAGCTTTTATCTTCTTTTGAATCGCCAAAAACTCTTGCCGGATAACCAACCTTAATTTCTTCATGGGTATCTTGATATAAGCAAATAATTGAATCCAAATCCACAGCCGAGGTAATGTGAGTGGAATGTGATGTAATGAATATTTGGCGCGCTTGTTCGTGTGTTTCAAGGTTTTTATTTAAAAATTTCAAGAATTTTGATTGCATCGAAGGATGCAAATGGGCTTCAGGTTCTTCAATTGCTAAAATGGGAAATACCTTTGCATTATCTCCCATATATGCAGAAGATTCCATTTGCATTTTCGCCAGAACTAAAGCAATAAACAGCAGATTATTGTAGCCTAATCCATTGTTTTTTATTGGAATTTTAAATCCCGATTTTTCAACAATTAAACGCAATGCAAATAACAATTCTCGTTCCATGATTTCTGCATCAAAATTTGGAGTTCCTCCTTTATCCGCACCTGTATCTTTAGAATACTGTAATATTTTATCTTTGTCAATTCGACCTATTAGATGTTCAAAAAGCGACCTTGACCATTTCTTAAATTCTTTCTCGCGTTTATTTAATTCTTCAATTTGTTGCCTAGATAAATTTTCAAATCCTTGACCATTCGTTAAGTCATAGTCGAGAAAATAATTAAGAACATCTCTTAATAATGTAGTATTCCCAAAAAACATTTGCCTTTCTGCATCCCGAATCGCGGTCAAGAATTGAAAATCAAATCTGTTTAAATTGTCAGAGTCAGCTTTCTCTTGCTTTGCTGGTGCTCCTCCATAAATGCGCGTTACATACTTAGAAAGAAATTTCTTTTCAATTAATTCATGACAGACTTCCTGAACATAATCGCCATTTTCGTCTTTACAGTTTTCAATTTGTTCCTTGTACTCTTCGTAATGTTTTGTCGGTAATTTGAAAACATAAGTAAGTTGAGCTATATAATTTGGAGAGTCCGTGATTAACCAATCGTATACAACATTTTTATCATCCGGTTTATCGTTATGTTCTTTAATAAACAGAGAAATCTCAATTGATGGAGGAGTAGAATAATCAGAAATACTTTTAGAAAAATCATCAATTGACGGTTTTTCTTTCAAATTCCGGTCTAGCACTAATTGTATGGCCCTAAGCAGATTGGTTTTACCGGAATTATTGTGTCCAATTAAGACATTGATCCCTGGAGTAAAGAATACACAATGATCTTTAAAATTTCGGTAGTTACTTATTTTAATCTTTGATAGATACATTTTCTATTCGCTAAATGATATGATTATCAAAAAGAAAATTACAATGGAATATGTTAAATCCAAATTTTAGCACATAACGCCGAGTATAAGCCCACCCAACCAACACATGTTGCAAATTCATGGAGTAACCAAAACTAGGTTGCGCAAGAGGCGAAACCCTATGCCGATTCTGGTTGGGTCGGCTTGACACGAATGTTATATGCCACTGCCTATATTAACTTTTTTTTACAATCCTAACCAATTTTCGTTGCCAAAACCTATTTTTTAATACTTTGTTCAAAATAAGCAAATGTAGATTACTATGACTTTTCCAATCGCTAACTAACTTGTATGTTATTTAATTTGAGAAATTTTCCAAGGAATATAAAAGTCACTTTCTTTAAAAGATCCTTTCTCAATTTGAGTTTTTGTTATTTGTTTTATAGCATCGAATATGGTTAGTGATCCCAAAAATTTACTTACTTCCTTAGAAATCTCCTTCGGTGCAAATTGAACAAGAATTAGACAAATTATTCCTAATGTTACTTGCGCAATTTGTAATGATCTTTTTCTCTGCAATTGCCTATATTTTTCGTTTAAAATACGAATTTCATAGTCCACTTCGCGCATAACATCTAGCAACTTTTCTTCTGACTGAAATCCCTCAGCAACTCTGAAAAGTGATTCGATTTTTTTCTGGAACCTTATAAATGCATCTCCTTCATCATTTCTTATCTTAAGCATTGTATCAATAGATATCCCTCTGAGATGGGGAAGATAAATTGCAGTATACCCGTTTGGCATATTTGAGATTTCATTCTCAGTCAACTGTTTATTCAAGTCATTGTGAGAAACACTTACCTCTGGAAGATTTATTTTTATTGGTTTCCAATCTGGATGATACCCGCTTGTATATACATCATGATCAATGGCACTAGGAATGACACTAAATATTTTTTCTTTAATTAAAGGCTTAGCTTGTAAAAGAGCTATATAAAATTCATTGGGAACACTGATGTAGTAGTTAGGAATAAGATCTCCACTTGCAAAGAAGATTCTTGGTGATAGTGTTACACTTAGAGTTGAAAATAGAACTATTTTATTAAGAAGAACTGGTTCCAGTTGCTTTGAACTTGCTCTAAAAATAAATTTTGAGCCATTAGCATAATTTATTCTTTTCTCTTCTTCGTTCAACGTATCTATAAGATATTCAGTTACAGCTTCGTCAAGTTCACCATGGCTAAGCCATTCTCCATTTTTCCATTTTCTATCATAAGGTTGATAAATTCTTTCATAATCTTCCAGCGATTCTATATCAAACTCAGAAAGTAAATCGAATAATTGATGATATGACTTAGTTTTTTCATTAGCCATAATTGTTTCTACCTTTTTTCGATACAAAAATACATCATTGTCGGTAGGATTTGTAACTGAAAACTAAAAACTCTATTAGCATATAACGACTTGCGCATAACCTGACCCGGCCATATGCGAGCACCAAACTTAACTTTTCCAATAACTTAGACCGCCAAAATGAACGGTATTTCAAGCACTGACTATGGACGGATCAGGTTAATGCGCTTGTTATGCCAAGACTCCTCAAAAATTTAAATTTTTAAACTACGTTGTTAGGAATTTTCCTCATATAATCCAAACATTATCACGTTAATTTATAGACTTTCTATTTTGTTTCAATATTCCTTTTTATCTCTGAAATCTTGAAACCTTTTCCAAAATTCACCAATTGATTTATTAGAAGAGCTTCGTTGTTCGAGGCCAATATCATTTGCCAATTCTGTAAGTTTCAACCAACATTCCATGTATACTTGAATAAAAACCTGAATTGATTCTGTAAATTTTGAATATGTAAAATTGATTCGGCTATACTCAGCCTGAAGCGTTATTACTTTACCGTCATGCGAAATTCCAAACTTTAGATAATCTAAATATGAAGTAAGCCTTAACAATATTTCATAATATTGTTCTAAATTTTCACCTTGTAAATTAGGCAAGAAAGGAGAAATAAATACCAAAGAGTTTTCACTTAGTAGAATTTGAATTTGAAATTCACCGGGCTCTGAGTTTTCAAGTTTTACATTAAAGAGCCATCTATTTTCAGCTGGCTTTAGAAAATTATTTATGCCTAAATTGAATAAATATCTTGTTATATCCTTTTCTTTAACAATCTTCATTTAGAGTTCCTTTCATTGCCAGTTTCACCATTCTCTAAGAACTCTGCAAGCTTTTTGTTTGCTGTCTTCGGAAAAGTAGGAGTATATAACTTCTTAAAAGTGCCCAAGTGAGAAGTCATAATCTTGTTTTCTTCATTCTCCCAAGAAATTCGAGGCGCTGGTAAAGATTCTTTCTTTGTTTTATAAAGTTTTTTTATTTCACCAATTGAAGATTTCCTTTTTTGGGAATAAGAATATAGCTCAAAAAAGGTTGAGCCTAATTTAAATATTAGGAACAATAATAAAATTCCTGAAAATATTATTAATATTACAATTTCCATCGTTTTATCAGTTAATTCTCGCCAAGTTTATTTGAACCTTACATGCTGTTGAATAAAGCACCGAGTAAACCAATACAATCCAAATCGTATATCGTATTTTATTATTTAGTTCTTCATAGTTATCCAATATGAAATAGAGACTGACAATTAGTATCAACAGCATCAGTGGTAGAATAAAGTGAAAAATAAGATTTAACCTGATATTTTTGTCAATATATTCATCGATCCAAATATCGTAAGAACTAGAAATGATAATACCCGAACAAAAAAATAAAAAAACACCACTTGTTAAATAGGGGTCTAAATTGAGAATTCCATTTTTGAACCAAATATTTCCTAAAGACAACCAAAATTGTAATAATCCAAAGACTGAGATAATGAAGAACCAAATTATTGAATCAATAACAAGTTTTTGAAACTCATTGCTACTTTGGTTCATAAGAATCTCCTTTAAAAAAATTTATTGAGGCATAACTTGGGCATACATGGAAAATACTAAAAAACCATCACTTTATTTTCCATCATAACACCTTATAGCATGGAAAATTTTCCATATATACGGCCATTAATTAACAAAAAGTGGAAAATTTACGCTTCAATTTCCATGTATTACTCATATATTTTGCGATGGTGGAATATAGTGGTAGCGACGATGAAATACCAACCTGAATTTAACTCCAATCGAGGTTTAAAGTGGGATGCAGAGGTTCGCCTAAAGAAGGTTCGCAACGTTACATCGCCTACTCAAAATACTCCCTAACAATCCCAATCATCTTAACCTGCTCTTGAAGATGCCCATGCTGCGCTTCCACATTGATATAAGCAATATTTTGCTCAGCGCAGTAAACGGAAAGGGAGCCATCGTCAGTTACGTGTTCATTGTTTTGTAAAGCTACATTTTGGTTGTGGGATTTAAAAAACTCGAAGAACGTCGAATCGGTGATAAAGTAAAAATCATCTATATCGCTATCCGGGTTTTTGTAATAGCGGCTGGCATCTGTTTCATAAGATCCGCCCGGCATGTAACTCTCCAGGGAATATCTTTCCTCCGTATTATTATGTAATGCCACCATTATTTTCATATCATCGATAAACAGGTATTGGAATAACGTATCTACAAAACGACGAATTTCCCGGTGAGCAGCTTCCGAGTATTGGCTATATCGCTCCAAAGTTTTTTTGACGCCGTTTTCGGTATAAATCCGATTCGGATCAAACGTATATTTTTGATCATCCAAAGAAAAACTGATTAAGCGTTCGCCGGTTCCCGCCAACTCCACCAGGTAGCCGCCATAATTTTGAATGATTTCTTTTCCGGCTTCCACAGCGGTGTTTTCATTATCATGCATGTTGAAAAAAACGATTCTTGGCGGTTGCTTTCCATAAATATTGATGTTGACGATAGTGTTGCCAATCGATACCGGCACAACTTTATTCGGTTCTAAGGAAGATTCATTCGATTTGCTAAGATAAATAAAAGAAATTATGGCAGCGACGCCCAAAATAAGGGTGATTAGTATGGGTTTTGTTTTCATGTTTTACCGGTGTCGTTTTTAATGCAGTTACGGAGTATCAAGCTTTAGCTTGACCATCGATCACTGTCAAACTGAAGTTTGACACTCCTGAATATTTATTTGCCAGTTAGCTTTCGGAGATAGGTATCCGGGCGAACAACCGGCGGTCTAATCTTTCGCACATCACTCTTCACCCAATTCAAGATTTGCTGGGCGTCTTGCCGACTAAACGTAAACTTAATTTTTCCGATTTTGTCTACCAAACCCACGATCAGGCCATAGGACTCGTTAGCATTTAATGGCGGGCGAATGACGGATATTGCCGAGCGGCCTCGATATTTCAAATTGGCCCTGTCAAACCGGTTTTTTCGATTGGTAATCTCTTCAGGTTTTTCGGAAGACCAGATAAAGATTTCGTAACGATCTTCCTGTCGCCCGATCACATATTCTCCGTCCCAGTTAAAAGCGTTGTTCCCGGATGTTACGACTTCCGGGCTGACATTTCTAAGCGCCACATAAGAGCGTTCAATTTCAAGTGTTTTTAAAAGTTCTTCATCGGAATAAAAATAAAATACGACAGTCAGTATTTCCTTACCCGTATGCGCCCCGGAGAAATCCAGGTTCTCAAGCCCAAATTCAATGTTGATGCCTTGAGCGGAATCGAATTCTTCCTGTATATCCTCCTTCGTCAGACCATCAATATAAACCGGGGTCTTATTGACATAAATTTGGTAGGTAAAAGACGTTGCTTGTTCCAATCCTTCTAATTGCTTGCTGGTTATCTTAAAACCCGTATAACTGGTTCCCTGTTTTTGGTGCTTTTCTTTGAGTGTAGATAACGAGGGGACGCCCCATCCTCTTTTTTGTCGGGGAGTCGCAGCATAAGCTGTATTGAAAAACCTAAAAGAACTTCCCGTCGAAAAAAATGCCATCGGATCGGAACAGTTTTCTACCCAGTCATAAGCGTCGATTAATTTGCCTGGTTTATCTTCTTCGCAATAATATTGAATGGTATATTGTAGTTCATCCCGGGGAATTTCATTGAGGGTAAAACAAATAAAAGCAGCCGGTATGCTATCCGGGTCAATTAGTGTCGAGCCATTAAAAGTACGCCGAACTTTTGCTTTATAAGATTCCCCCGCTTTTGGCAGAACAACATGTTCGCGAATGTATTCACCATAGCTGTCATGGTCTACCTGCGGCACTAACGTATATCGTTTTCCACTTGGCGTTTGCTGTATGTAGATCACTTTATCTTTATTAAAAATTTGCGTTTGCGCGGAATCAGCATATTTCAAAGAGAATTCGATATCGATCCGGGGATTCTTCGAATCATCCGGGGGAGTATCTGGAGTGCTTTTTGAATCTTGCAGGAAGTAATATCCACCAATCATTACCAGGGCAGCGCCGACAACCGGGCCGCTTAAGCGGAGATTTCCGGAAAACTGTTTTCCGGTATAATTCGCATAGGATTGCATAGTGCCAAATATAAAAGCTGCAAATGCCATGCTAATTACTAACAGAACGATGAACGTGCCCAATCCTCCAAAACTATCTGTCATTTCGGGATTGCTGCTTAGCCAAAAGAACAACCCGATTCCGACGATTAGAAAAACAATGCTGATGAAAAAATACCCCAGGTAAGAAATCTTTTTCCCGGAATTATCATTCGCTGAAGGAGAATTTTGACCTGCCATCTTAAAACCCTCAATTTTTTAGCGGAATATAGGGGGATTGCGTTTTAAAAACAAATTAGACTTGTGTTTGTTTCCACTTCCCTCGTCGAAACAGCGCGATCGCGGCCAGGGCAGCGGCAGCCTCGGCAACCACAATTGCCCAATATACCCCGCCTTCGCCCACGCCTAATTCCATCGCCAAAAGATACGCTAACGGAATTTCCAGCAGCCAAAAACAGAAGAAGTTAATCTTGGTCGGTGTAATGGTATCGCCGGCGCCGTTAAATGCCTGGAGCATTACCATTCCCCAAGCATAAATTAGATATCCATAGGACATAATCCGCAGGCACTCCGCGCCGGCCGCAACCACTCCCGGCTCGGCAGTAAAAATTCGCACCAGCGTCTCGTTAAAGAGAATGTAGACCAGGGAAACGAGCGCTAAAAAAATCATGTTGAAAAAGCCGGTAATCCACACTGACTGCTCAGCACGCTGCGGCTGCCCGGCACCGAGATTTTGCCCCACCAGGGTCGCTGCTGCATTGGATAGCCCCCACGACGGCAGTAGCGTGAACAAGAAAATCCGTACGGCAATCGTGTAACCGGCTAATGCTTCGCTCCCGAATTCCGAAACGATGCGCACTAACCCGATCCAGGAGGAGGTGGCGATGATGAACTGTCCGATGCCCCCCAGGGAAGTGCGTACCAGCCGCCCCATCACTTCGGCTTGCAAGCGAACCTGCGACGCCAATATGCGAATGTGTTTTGCCCCCCGGAACAATACCCAGAGTTGCATCAAAACGCCCGTACCGCGACCGATGTTGGTGGCTACTGCTGCGCCTTCCAGCCCCATCTCCGGTAAAGGTCCCCATCCGAATATGAGCGCGGGATCGAGGACAATGTTAATGCCATTGGCCACCCACAAAACACGCATGGCAATGGCGGCATCGCCAGCGCCGCGAAAGATAGCGTTGATAATAAAAATCAACATTATCACGATATTTCCGCCTAACATCCAGACTGTGTAACGGTAGCCATGCTCCAGGCTCCAGGCGTCCGCACCCATCAGTGCGAGGATGTCTTTGGCAAAAAACACGCCGGCGAGCGCAAAGGGAATACAAGCTGCCACGCCAACGATGACCGCCTGCACCGCAGACTCAGCAGCCTCCTTTGGTTTTTTTTCACCAATGCGGCGGGCAACCAGCGCGGTTGTTCCCATCGATAGCCCGATACCGACGGCGTAGACCAGGGTGAGCACCGATTCGGTGAGGCCGACTGTAGCAACTGCGGAAGCGCCCAACGAGGAAACGAAGTACACATCAACAACAGCGAAGACAGATTCCATCACCATTTCCAACATCATCGGAACGGAGAGCAGCAGGATGGCGCGACTAATGTTCCCCTTCGTGTAATCTATCTCGCTGCCGCGAATGGCGTCTACCAGGTCGCGCAATAGACCTCGAAAACGCGATGCCGGTTGATTTCGATCATTTGTAGAAGGGGCGGTACTGTTGTTGCTATCCACTTCCTCGTTCTCGACACTCTCTTCTTTTATATCCATAATCGACTATCTCTTTCTACTTTTAAATTGTCTTCAAGCCGCTTTTATGTTCGCAATCGCGAACCGAAATAAATCGAGTAAAAATCTCGATTTATTTCGGCGTATAACAATTCATAACAATTCCACAATCGAAAGCCTTACTCTTTACAAGTTTCAGCTTTACCGCTGTCTCAACATCCTTAAATATTGTTTTTCCTTTGCCAATTGCTGCCGGATTTATAAAGAGATTATATTCATCGATTAAATCGTTTCTGACCAGGGAAGACACAAAGCCAGCACCGCCGTATACGATAATGTCTTCTCCCTTTTGTTTTTTTAATTTGGAGATTTCGTCCTTTAGTTCACCCGTTGCAAGCGTTGTGTTTTCACATTTCGATTCATTCAGGGTTTTCGCAAAAACAACTTTCGGGGTGTATACAAACTTTTTTGCGGCTGTATATTCGGGGTCTTTCGGATTTTTTAAAACGTTTGACCAGTGTGAAATAAAACCATCAGCCATTTTCCGACCAAGAAGAATTGTATCAACCGGATCGGTTAATTCGTTAACATAGCTTTTCAGTTCGTCATCCCAATCCCAAATCATCCAATCCAATTCACCTTTGGGGCCTGCAACGAATCCGTCAACGGATACTTGCATTTGTAATTTTAATTTTCTCATGTTGTTTTCCTTTTTTACGCTTCTGATATTAATCTTCTTCTTTCTATTAATAGTATCACTTTTAAATTTAGTAAATATATGTTCATCTGTTGCAACACGAAAGGTATAAATACAATTAAAAATCGCGTAATTACGGCGTGAGATGATAGAAATATTCCACCTCAAAATCGTTTAAAGTTAAAAAATCGGAATGAGTTTGGTGAGAAGCATTATTTGGAAAAATCTGCTAATTCAGTTTTCAATCATTACGATTGTACTGTTGGTTTCCGGTGAAATTTGCCAGGCGCAGGATGCCAGCAGCCGTCCATACAACACCTTTAATCTCAGGAACTTGCGGTTTGGTTTTCCTTCACTTTCCGCACGCCCGGCAGCCATGGGGGGGGCAGCAATCGCCTTTTCGGATGATCCCGCTGCCATCACGATTAATCCCGCAGGCATCGGGTTATTTGCCCGGCCAGCAGTTACCTTGAGCACCAGGTTTAGCCAAAACACTTTTAGTGAGCCAAGCATAGACTGCAACAACAATGTTACTCATATCAAGGATCAGGATAGGTTTCTCGACCTGGTACATATTAGTGCAGTTGTCACCTTTAAAAGTTTCCGCTTTGCCACTTTCCGGGAAAACACCTTTGACGGGCGATTTTCATTTACTGCGCTGCGCCCGTTGGTCGTAGACCCCAACCTTTCTGCCGAAGCGATAATCCGGCAGAGTTTTGCCTCCCGCCAAACTACCCTTCGCACCCAGGTGGTTGATAACGGCGGCTCCATCGCCTGGCGGTTTTCCAGCAAGTTTAACCTGGGTGCAACTATTCGTCTGACGCGCTTCGAATATAACCTTTCGGAGAGCCGTTATTTCGAGAATGAAATTCCAACCGGCGGCGGGCACACCTGTGTTATCAGCACCCCGGAAGCGGATAATCTTTACTTGTTGCAAACGATCAACGAAAAAGAATGGGGAGTTGGTTTTAGCGGCGGCGTGCTAATCCGGCCTTTCGACCGCCTCTTCGTTGGGTTGGTTTATAATAAACGCCCCTCCTTTACATTGCAAAGCCGGACGCTCTTGCCACAATACTCGGTACAAATGGGCGATGACCCCATCCCATTTCCACAGCAAGAAGATTCTTCCGCCAGGGGAATACGGGTTAGCATTCCCGATTCTTACGGATTTGGTTTGGCATACCGCTCCAAAGTAGGGTTAAATATCAGTTTTGATTTGACCAGGGTGCTGTATTCTCAATTAATTGCAGCCAGTGATCGGATTCGCGGTTCAAACGACCCTCGAAATTTAGTGCAGGATGATTTTCCGGATACCAATATTGACCCGGAGGGAGCGCCGGACATTACGCTTGATGATCAATTCCAATATCGGGCGGGATTGGAATATATCGTAAAACTGTTTTGGGATAAGCAGCGATTTCCACTACGGATTGGCTACTATAACGATCCGCCGCAAGTTGCCTTCTCACGAGATTTGAAAGCAAGATTTAGGGATGCATTCCCCAGGGAAAATACCCGCCACCATTTTACTGCCGGATTGGGATTGTTTATTAACGACCAATTGCGAGTTGATAGCGCAGTGGATATTTCTTCCAACTCTTTGGTGATTATGGGATCGTCGGTGTATACGTTTTAGATGAAGTATACCCTAAACAAATATATTTTGAATCGTTGAATGATGCTGGATACTCGATACTGGATGCTGGTCCTCTTTTATCGCGCATCGAGTATCTTTTGAAATAATGCTGAAACTGAAAACTCGAGTATATCTTATTAAGCATCGAGTGACCAGTATCCAGCATCTTTTGAGATTTACTGAAAATGCGATATTCAAAATACATCATTACATTTCTAATATTGCTTTATTCCACAACCGCGCTTACACAAACGGATTGGTACGATTATTACACCAATGCCAGAGAGGCGCTGGAAAAAAATCAATGGCATTCCGCAATCCGCGAAATCGATAATGCCCTGGAAAAAAAATCTGCACCGCAATTAGATGTCGAAATTTATTCGCTGCAATTTGTGGATTACCTGCCCTACTATTGGCGTGGCGTCGCGTACTATAACCTCGGTGATTTTAGCAAAGCCTATCAAAATTTTGAATTATCTTTCTCACACGGCGTTATCTTAAAAAGCCCTTTTGCCACTTCTTTTGAACGCTACCGGGATGTTACGGAAACCTATTTAAACCAGCAAAAAACATTGGATAGCTTAGCCGTTTCGCTGGAGCGTTTACAGCAGAATAGCACCACAACAAATGCTACTCGCAGAAAGTTGATCGAAATATCAGACGCGGTTGAAAACGGCAATATCCCTGCTGCAATTCAAACACTTTCGGAAATCAAAACAACATCACCTGACAAAACATTACCGGTTTTATTGGAAAAATTATTACATCGGCTGCAACCGGCGGATTCTACCGCGATTGCCGGAACCAACCTCCTTTCGGATACATTTGAAAACGGCTTGCAGCACTTTTTAGCTGGCAATTACCAGGAGGCACTCAATCAATTTCGCCTCGTTAGCAGCCGGTCGCCGGACTACCGGCAGGTAAACGATTGGATTCGTCGAATTTTAGCGGAGATGGTCAAAGAAGGCATTCCCCCGGACACTGTAAAAATTGAAATCCAAACCCAAACCACGGTCGCGCCGGTCATTTCCATTGCGCCTTTTGAAAATCCCACTCGTTCCGATACGCTGGAACTCGCCGGTTCCGTGCGCGATGATCGCGGCATCCAATTTATCGAGTATTCCTTAAACCGCTCGCCATTTACCGATGCTGCCGGTTCCAAAGTGCGGCGCTTTCCGAATACACCGGAAGAAGCGAGCAGTTTTAGCTTCCATATCAAAATGCCGCTGCGCGTCGGGGAAAACCAGGTAACCGTGATCGCCCACGATGTGGATTCTCCCGAACAACACACCGCAACCTTGCCGCTAAATATCGTTCGGAAATTGCCGCTGTATAAAACGCCAGCGTTTTTTATCAGTGTAGGTATTGTGTTGCTAATTATTTTGGGCATAGTGATTGTAAATGGGGTAATTAAACGCCGAATCGCCTTTGTCAGCAAATACAATCCTTACATCGCCGGTGCGCCGGTACGTAACGAAAAGATGTTTTTCGGGCGCGAAACCCTGGTTCGCCGGTTGATCAACAATTTGCACAACAATAGCTTGATGATACATGGCCCGCGCCGAATCGGTAAAACCTCCCTGCTGCATCAGTTAAAAAAGAAACTGGAAAATGAACCGGACCGCGAATACGAATACGTTCCGGTATATATCGATTTGCAAGGCACACCTGAAAACAATTTTTTTTCCGTTATGATGCACGATATTTACGAAAGCTGCGAATCGCGTTTTCCCGATACACTTGCTTTGCGAATTTCGGAGAACGGTGAAAATTATTCCGCACGAGACTTTAGCGCCGATATCAAAAAAATCCTTGCGGTTCTTCAAGAAAATTCGAAAAAAAAGTTGAAATTGGTGCTCTTGATTGATGAGGTCGATGAACTCAACAGTTACAGCGAGCGCGTTAATCAAAAATTGCGCAGTATATTTATGAAAACCTTTGCGGAAAATTTGGTCGCCGTAATGTCCGGCACTCATATCCGCAAACGCTGGGAAAGCGAAGGCAGCCCCTGGTATAACTTTTTTGAAGAAATTGAGGTGAGCGGCATCAGCCGGGAATTTTCAGAGCAGTTGATTCGTACCCCGGTAAAGGGTATCTTTTATTACGATGACGACGCCGTTCGTAAAATTATTGAGTACAGCGATAATGTTCCCTATCGCATCCAAAAATTTTGCGTAAATGCCATCAGCCGGGTCATCGAAGACCGCCGGCGAAAAGTGACAGTGGAAGATGTAGAAAGCTGTCTCTTATACACATCTGACGCTGCCGACGAGCTTCTTGGTGTA
>CAXHHS010000023.1:0-18578 GCA_964015645.1 uncultured bacterium | reverse complement strand
CATCTTTTTCATAGATAAATAGCGTTAAAACGGCTGAAGCGAAGTTTTATCTCCGCCTCAGCCCCGAATTCTTATACTAGCGAATCAACAACATCCGTTTTGTATCGTTAAATTCCTGGGTTTTCAGACGATAGAAATAGATACCGCTGGGTGCCTGAATACCGTTATTGGATTTACCATCCCATACAACGGTGTGCACGCTGGCTTCGCGAGTGCCGTTCACCAGCGTTCTTACTTTTTGACCCAGAACATTAAAAATTTCCAGGTCTACATGGGTTACCGTTGGCAGGCTGAAGGTGATTGAGGTTTCCGGGTTAAAGGGATTGGGGAAATTCTGCTGCAAGGAGTAGGTTTGAGGTATGGCACCTTCATCCTCAATGCCTGTCGTAATTAATTGCCGTTCTGCAAAATAGAGCGCCGGCGCATTATGCCCGCCGCGGGTCGATCCGCGGGAAAAGATGATTTCTTCAACACCATTTCCATCCAAATCGGCCCCGATATCCAGGCCGTATACCCGGATGCCGCCGGGAACAATGGCTGCGACGTCAGAAGAATCGATTACGGTGACACTTTGATAATTAGAAGGATCAGTGACATCACCACCGGTATAACGGTGGCTTACCGCTTTGCTGGCATTACTGGCCGCAACAACGAAATCCGTTCCCCCGAGGCCCAAATGGCCCACACTGGCTTCCAGCCATTGCTCGGGATCGTCGTTAATCAGATGGATATCATCCGCTCCAAACACGTTATCATCGATATTTAATACCCAGATTGCTCCCAGGAGGCTGGCCATGTAGACTTCTTCCCGGCCATCCCCATCCGCATCATAAGCATCCATGCCGTGAACGCTGACCGTTGTGGCGATTCCGGCATCCGGCATTGCTGCGTTTAATAAGTTGTAGTTATCTGCCCCCCCGGTGGGTACGACCAGCCAAAGGATATCGGTACGGCCTTCGATCAGGACAACTACATCCCCTAACCCGTCCACATCTGCGATGCTAATCGCGGCAATATCCGGATTGGTGGTGCCAAGGTTATCCTCCACTTCTTTGGTCCAAACCGGCAGGTTAAAATCGCTTACCGAGGCAACCACAAGCGAAGGATTGGTGGTAAAACTAACCAGCACAACTTCTTGCTTGCCGTCATTATCCAGGTCTGCGGCTTTAGCCACCCGAACGATGTCTCTTCCCGGGGTATCCAGGTCCCATTCTACTACCGGGGCAGTGCCGTAGTCATTGTCACTGCCGGTATGTTCGAAAACGTAGAGCACCGAGGGATTGTCTCCTTCGGATTCTGCCGGAATGTGAACGGCCAGAATCTCCAGGCTGCCGTCGCCGTCTAAGTCGCTTTCATCCACCGTAACAAATTCAGCCGCCGCTCCCGGATAAGTGTAAGACCAAATCGGCAGGGGCAGGCCTGCTATAACCTCAATGACTTGTATCGTACGGCGCGTAATGCCATCCACAACGTGCAATACCGGTACGATGACTTCCCGGTTGCCGTCTTGATCCAGGTCTGTATTGGCTTTTACGTTTTTGATTTGAATGATAGAATCCGGTAAAAAATTTGCCGGGTTGGGCGTAATACTTCTTTCGGCAATATAAAGCGCCGGGGCAGTGTGCCCGCCGCGGGTTGAGCCGCGGGAAAAGATAATCTCCTGATCACCGTCACCATCCAAATCATTACCGACATCCAATCCGTAAACCCGAATACCGCCCGGAACAATGGCTGCGACATCAGAGGAATCGATTACGGTGACACTTTGATAATTGGAAGGATCGGTGACATCACCACCGGGCCCACCGACATAACGATGGCTGACCGCTTTGCTGGCATTACTGGCCGCTACTACGAAATCTGTGCCAACCAAACCAAGGTTACCCAGGCTGGCCTCTAACCATTGCTCGGCATCATCGTTGATCAAATGGACATCCGAAGCCGTAATGGCGCTGGCATCACCGCTGGTGGCAACCACCCAAATTGCCCCTAACAGGCTGGCAATATAGGTTTCATCGCGATTATCTCCGTTTAAATCTGCTGCATCCTGGCCGTGCACGCTGACAGTGGTAGCAATACCGGCATCCGGCATTCCCACTAAATTCATGGCATAGGTATCTGCTGCACTTGCCTCAATCACAACCAGGGTGTCGGTACGGCCTTCGACAAAGACAACTTCTGTCCAGTCATCGTTATCCATATTACTGAAGCTAATTGCGGCAATATCCGGGTTGGTCGTGCCCACGTTATCTTCAATCTCCTTGGTCCATACCGGCAGGTTAAAATCGCTGACAGAAGCCACGACTAATGACGGGTTGGTTGTGAAGTTAACCAATACTACTTCCTGTTTGCCATCGTTATCCAAATCTGCGGCTTTCGCGACTCGAACAATATCCCGCCCCGGGGTATCCAGGTTCCATTCCACTGCCGGGGCAGTGCCGTAGTCGTTGTCGCTGCCGGTATGTTCGAACACATAGAGCACCGAGGGATTGTCTCCTTCGGATTCCGCCGGAATGTGAACGGCCAGAATCTCCAGGTTGCCATCGCCGTCTAAATCGCTTTCATCCACTGTGACAAATTGATCCGCCGCCCCGGGATAGGTATATGTCCATACTTCCGAATACCCGTCATTTGCCCCGGTGGCTTCGTATACATGCACTGAGCGGCGAGTGACGCCATCTTCTACAAACAATACCGGAACGACGATTTCCAAATTTCCGTCCTGGTCCAAATCCGTATTGGCTTTCACATTTTTGATTTGAATAATGGAATCCGGTAGAGTACTGTTAAGGGAATTTGCACTCCAAACCACTTTCGTCTCCGGCTCCTCTTGCCCCGAAATAACCCACTTCAATTCCAAATCCCCGAGTATTTTGTCCTGGGCAAACAACCCAATTGAAAATAAAACCAATAAACAAACTACTGCGTTAATCGAATACTTCATGCAAGACCTCCTTTGTTTGAATAATAACAGAAATGCTGAATTTAAAAACATCCAATCTTGCAATCCTCCTTTCTGTAATTGATCCGACATCATTATTTACGTTGCATGTGCTTGTTTAATTTTCAGCATTAAACCCGGATATTTAGGCGGATTCGCGAATGACCAATTCCGATGAAAACACTTTTCTTTGCTGTTTTAACGGTTCGCTACGAATTAATCTTTCCAAACTTTGCATGGCAAATGCGCCAACTTTGTAGGTTGGTTGCCGAATTGTCGTTAGCATGGGATTAAAGTAAGAAGCGATCGGCAAATCGTCATACCCTACCACGGAGACATCTTTCGGTACTTCCAGGTTTTGCTCGCGCAATGCCTTAATCACACCGATACTGCGCAGGTCGCTGGCGCAAAAAACGGCATCAAAAGTAATGTCGCGGTGAAGCAGTTCATACATCGCAGTGTATCCCCCATGCTCGTCTACTTCCAAAGGCTCTATCACCAGGGATTCATCAAAATTAATTTGCGCTTCTTCCAGGGCATTTTTGTATCCTTCCAAACGACTTTTCGATACCATTTGTCCTCGCAAGCCGCCAACCAGGGCAATCCGGCGGCGTTTGCGGCGAATTAGATGCCGGGTTGCCAGGTAAGCGCCTTCTACATTATTGGTCCACACGGCGCATTGGCGTTCATTCCGTGGTGTGTGTTCTCCCAAAACCACCAGCGGGATATTGGCAGCAGTGAGCTCTTCAACCCTGTTATCATCTTCTTTTAGATCCAGGACAATTGCAGCAGCGGCGGAATGGTCGTTAATGAGTTGGTGATAATCGACAAAGCTTGCATCGCTATCATCTTCTACCGCGAGAACCAGGCGGTAGCGGGTGGTATCGATGGTATCGCAAAACGCCCACATAATTTCCGCATAATAGGAATTAAAGGCGATAGACCGCAACACATTGGGAACCCCCAGGATTAAAATATTGTCCATTGAAGTTTTTTTGCCCACCAATCCCTGAGCATGCACATTGGGGCGGTAATTCAATTCTTTGGCAGCAGCAGTGACTTTTTCCCGTGTTTCTTGGGCAATGTCCAAATGGCCGCCCAGGGCACGGGATACGGTAGGAACGGATAATCCTAAGTGGCCGGCAATATCTTTTAAAGTGACTTCTTTGGGCATTTGTTAAACTTTCCTAAAGTTTAGAAAAATTTAAAATCAACCATCTTTGCAAAGTTTTTTTCTAAGAAATCTTTCTGTCACTTCCAAATCATGGTATTTAGTACCAATACTAAAATTTTCCTCAAGCTTTTGGGGCGTATTAGGAGCGGTAAGTGTTTCAATTGCGGCATTAACGGTTGCTTGCAGTTGTTGTTCGGGAATGCGAATCAATCCCGACTCGTCCTGGCGATATATTCGATCACCTAAAGAAATGTAATGATACCCTTCCGGTTTAATATCTTTTTTAAAAACCGGGTATTCGAAAACCACGACGGGTTTTTTAGCAAAAATAGCTTCAATGAATTGATTTCCCCAACCTTCTATAATGCTCGG
The DNA here is from genome assembly GCA_964015645.1 of uncultured bacterium. Classification (GTDB taxonomy): domain Bacteria; phylum Calditrichota; class Calditrichia; order RBG-13-44-9; family J075; genus CAXHHS01. The sequence continues at coordinate 14,091 of CAXHHS010000023.1, read as the reverse complement.
GTAGGTTACCAAATCCGCATGGACATAGGCATCCCACAGCGAATAAATTTTTTCGGGGGCTGAACTTCTTTCCATCCCGATTTTGTCCCCAATAAATTTAGCCTGTATACCAATCCTGCTGGCTTTTTCTTTAAGTTTATCAAGATAGGGTTCTGCCATTTTTTCCGCATAACCGGCCAAAACAAAAACGACATTGCTTGTCTTATCAAGTCTTTTTCCATTATACAAAATCTTTCCGGCAAGCTCATCTTTCTTACGAGCCAGTTCTTTCACGAACCGCATTGCTACTTCAATGCCTTTGCGTTCAATAATTCGGGTGGCCTGAAGGACAACCAGGTCGTTCTCTTTCACACCAATAGAGGATAGGAAATCGCTATTGAACTTATCTCTTTGCCAGCTATCCTGTTTAAAATCAAATACATCCGGAATGACGGTAGAGGATATTCCTTTCAATTCCCGGAGTTTTTCCTGCGCAATACTGTTAATGCTGATGTGGGTTATACAATCATCGTTAGGAAGGATATAGGTGTCCATATATTTTTGCACCCGGGAATTTACCGGTTCCAGGTATTCGGGCCTTTCCCAGTAATAATCATGATTTGTCGATATGGTGGGGATTTTTAAATTGCGCACAATATTTGCGAAGGCGGAGAATGCCGGAAGATGGAGGGCAAAACCAAAAATGTTATGCAACAGCAGGGCATCAAATTGTTTTTGGCGATGGAAGATCAAAAATTGCTCCTCAATTTGTTGGGAGAACTTCCATATTTTTTCCATTAAAACATCCGGGCTGATGGAATTTTTTTGAAAATGTTTAAAACTATTTTCCTTAATTTCAACCATTTCCGGCGTATCGAATTCCAATGCTTCGATAATAAAATCGCTCCCTTTTTCAACAGGGCCGGAAACGATACTTACATCCATCCCCAGGCGTTTTAAAATGCTTTGGCGTTTATCTATTTCTAGTGATACACCATCCGTACGGCCTGCCCGGTAGTGTATAATAGCAACTTTTTCCAAACATCCCATCGCGATCAATTGGCTTGATAATATTGCCGGGAAACATTATATTGTATTTAAATTTTCTAAAACGTTTTAAATTCTAAGCAAAAAAATAGGGACATTGCCCTTATATTATTTGTTAAATTTCTTAAGAAGGTATTTATTTCGACAAAAAAAGTCAAGGCCAAATCAATAAAATTGCAAAAAAGGGAATTATGGACCAAATCTTAGGGCATTTAGAATTCTTGTATTCCAAAAAAAAAGCGGAAGCGGCGGCCGTTAAACTGGCTAATATAATAAGCGAATTTCGCCGAAAACATCCGAACATGGTAGAAAAAGAAGCCGAACTTAGCGAAAAAGATGCTAGTCTAATTACTTACGCTGATCAATTTCAATCGCCAAACGATCCGGCTTTACAAGTTTTAGCAGATGTCGTGAATCGCCATTTTAAGGATGTCGTAAATTGCATTCACTTACTTCCCTTTTATCCATACTCATCCGATGATGGCTTTTCAGTCATCGATTATACTAAAATCAACCCTGATTTTGGAAGCTGGGGTGATTTTGTGCCGCTTCGCCAAAACTTTCGATTGATGTTTGATGCAGTTATCAATCATATTTCTGTGAAAAGCGAGTGGTTCCGGAAGTTTTTAAATGATGACCCTGCTTATAAAGATTATTTTATTACTATTGATCCAAATACTGACTTACGATCCGTAACTCGCCCGCGAACGCATCCTTTGCTAACGCCTTTTGATACTAAATCCGGAACCAGGTGGGTCTGGACAACTTTTAGCTCCGACCAGGTTGACATCAACTATCGCAATCCGGAAGTGTTGCTGGAAATTATTCGTATATTATTGTTTTATGTGGAAAAGGGTGCGGAATTTATCCGGCTGGATGCGATTGGCTATCTCTGGAAAGGAATCGGTACAACCTGTATTCACTTACCGCAAACCCATCGCGTAATTCAATTAATGAGGAGCGTATTAGACCAGGTTGCACCTCATGTTGTGTTAATTACGGAAACCAATGTGCCCCATAAAGAAAACATTTCTTACTTTGGCAATGGCGAAAATGAAGCGCAGATGGTATACAATTTCGCACTTGCGCCCCTCATTTTACATACCTTTCACACCGGAAATGCGGAAAAACTGAGCTATTGGGCGAAATCGCTAGAGACACCCGGCGACCGAGCGGCGTTTTTTAACTTTATTGCCTCACATGATGGAATTGGGGTGATGCCGGCAAAAGGAATTTTGGATGAAGAGGAAATTCAGCACCTGGTTGACAAAACCCTGGTACACGGTGGACTGGTAAATTACAAAACAAATTCCGATGACAGCCAAAGCCCCTATGAGCTAAATATCACACTATTCGATGCGCTTTCCGATCCCAACAGCACTGAACCGGATGATTTGAAGATCGACCGATTTATAGCATCTCAGGCAATTATGCTGGCGTTAGCGGGCGTTTCGGGGATTTACGTGCATAGTTTTTTCGGCTCATCTAATTATCTGGAAGGCGCCAGGAAATCCGGGCATAATCGAACGATTAACCGTGAGAAATGGCAATTAGAAGAATTCGAAACTCGACTGGCAAATCCTACCTCGATCGCCTTTCGCGTATTTGAAAAATATCGAGCAATTTTGAACATCAGGTGCCATCAACCGGCATTTCATCCACAAGGCGGGCAACAAATCATTTTGGAAAACCCTGCAGTTTTTGCAATAATGCGAACCTCTCCGGAAGGTAGAGAAAAAGTAATTTGCCTGCAAAACGTTTCGGTAACACCGCAAACGTTTATTTCAAACGATACTTTTCGCAGCAATCAAAAATTAGTTGATTTAATCTCGGGTGGGGAATTTTCTAATATTGAAGAGGAATTCCATTTAGCCCCATACCAGGTACGGTGGCTTCTGGCTTGTTAAAAAGAATAACCGAAAAGTAGCGCTTTAATTCAGAGATCGGATAATCCAATTTAATTGCGACAAGAAAGAACTATCCAATCTCCATAAATCACTAAAAAACCATCTTACCTGAAACACCTCATCAATCAACAACAGCAGGATAAGGCACCCGGCAGCGCCAGGAAAACGAGATATTAGGTGCAGGGTCGCCGTTGCGATCCCAACTGAGTACCTCAACCACAACATTATCCTTTGTTGCTGTGAATGACGGCACAGTTGTTAAGTAAACCGGCGAATCCGAATGCGGTGTAACGAGAAAGCTAAGCGGGCGATCAAATACTTCAAATTGAGAGTCACACGGTGTGATAAAATCACGCAGCCTCCAGGTCATTTTCCCGTCGCGCCCTGTCCGGGATGCACCGCTAATATCAATTGTACGGGAAAAAATACACCGTTTACCGCCCCCAACTACAATTAAATTTCTTTCTTGAATCGTTGCATCCGGATCCACAGTTCGAACGCTAGTTCTGTAAAAAAAATTTAACTCCGGAAACGGAATTTCAAAAACATCTTCCGCCAGTCTCTCTAACCGTTTAACATCTTTTTGCTTAGGCATAAAAACCTCCCTTAAATTATTTTGTATTAATGAAACCCTATTGGTTTTCTACAATAGAGTTCGGTAGTACAAATTTTTCCCGATTAAAAAAAATGAATGATTGCTAAAAATAAGGATGGTTTTGTAGTAGCAAAATTTGTTAGAGCTGATAAAGCATCAAATAAATAATAACGCCGGTCACAGAAATATACAACCAAATCGGCAGCGTCCAGCGAGCAATCTTAACGTGTTTATCAACTTGATTCTTAAGCCCGCGATAAACGGTAATAAAGGCCAGCGGGATAATCGTCATCGCTAAAATTGTATGCGAAATAAGGATGGAAAAATAAACCGGGCGAATCCAGCCTTGTTTGGTAAATTTGACCGAACCAACCTGGGAATGATAGGTTATATAAGAGATAAAAAACAATCCTGCAATGGCAAGCGCCCCGATCATACACGCACGATGTGCCTTAATATTTTTTTGCTTAATGAAATAAAATCCCGCAAGCAGCAGAAAAAATGTTGTCGCGTTAAGGCAGGCGTTGACAGTTGGAAGATCATAAAGTGTGAGCATAAATTATATTGTACGTTTTTTAGTTGATTTCTTAACGCAAGAAACTTGATACTTGAAACTCGATACTCGATATTTGTTTTAAGTTTCAAGTTTCGAGCATCAGCTACTTGGATTTAACAAATTGACTTTTTCCGCTTCCCTTAACCCAACAGTTTTTTGCGCATTCGCTACATTAAAATCGGCTTTATAAAATCGCCAGGCCCACAGGGTAAGTAAAACACAGTTGGCCAGTACCAACGCCCCCACCGCCACGTGTGGCACGGTCGAAAAAACGGATTTGGCTGTCCAAATATTTAATGCGCCCAGGAGCACTTGTATTACTGTTAAACCGATCAGGCTTTTGGTTAGTAATCCAATTTTTGGAAGATTGCGAAATTTAACGAATACATACACAACTAATCCCAGGATGATAAATGCAATTACCCGGTGGGCAAAATGGAGCACGACTCTTATCGTAAATTCGGCATCCGTAATCGGAAACGGCGCATTGGGGTTATTCGGCAAGTTGCCAAATGGGGGAATAAGCTGCCCAAAGGAAAGGGGAAGATCGGGAATGATAAGTCCGGCATTGGTATGGCGCACCAAAGCGCCGATAACCAATTGTAAAAATACGGTTGCAACCAACCCCACGCCAAGCCAGCGTATTTTATACTCCGCAGGTTGCAAACCGGTTGTTTCGGCGTTTATCCAGGAGCGGGAGGTAAATAATACAATTGCAAATACTGCGCATAAAATGGTTTGAGCAAGAAACGCATGCGCAACGGTGATGGCGATGCGAGTGGCTTCAATATTCGTGGAGCCGGTTAGCTGAATGGCAGCATCTTGAACGCCTTCGGTAGAAACGATTAAGACTCGCAACCCGCCTAACAATGCCTGAATAATTACAGCAAAAAGCGCAGCCATGCCGAGCCATTTTACTTTTTTCCGCGGTTCCGCTACCCACAACCAAATGGCCAGAACACCGATTAAAATTCCAGTGAATCCAGCAATTAAGCGATGGGAGTGTTCCCATAGAATTCCACCAATCATCGGTGGATTAAGTGTACCGTAAGAGAGCGGCCAATCCGGAACAGCATCCCCGGAAACGGTGCTGGTGACGGTTGCACCGGCAACAATCAAAAATACGACAACGGCAGCCGTAAAAATTGCAAACCGATATAGCCAGGGATTGTAGTCTATTTCTTCTTGTTGGCTCACTTTATTCTATTCACTTTTTCTTTTATTTCAAACGCTGCTAAAAAGTAGGCAGTAGGCAATAGGCGGTAAGTAAAAATATTGCTTACTTCGCCTACTGCGTACTGCCTACTATAAAATTGCTATTATCAATTTGCTGCCGGGATTCTACCGCCCGTATTCCTTCAATAAGTCTAATTCCTTTTGCATCCAAGCATCATAATCTTCTTGTGACATTATTTTATAAAAACCGCGCATTGTGGAATGGCCTAATCCGCATAATTGGGCGCAGTTAATTTCCCAGCGAACGCCTTCTGGAGTTATTTTTGTTGGTGTAAAATAGACCGGAATATCCAATCCGGGAATTGCATCTTGTTTAACCCTCATTTCAATCAAGGAAAAACTGTGGATAACATCTTTTGATAATACATGAACAATCACCGGTTTATTTACCGGCAGGTTCAATTGACCAATCGTAATAATATCATCCATTCCGTCCGGGTCTTGCAAATCCAGCCCCAATGGATTGGTCGCTAAATCAATTTTTTCCGGAGATCGCTTTCCGAAAACACCATCTGGCCCCGGGTAGTGGACGTTCCAGGCAAACTGCTCTCCGACGACGTGTACTACAATAGCATCTTTTTCATCGGGAAAATCATCCTTCAATTCTGCCCAGGCAGGGATTGCGAACGCCAATAATAAAACCACCTCGGCAATCACAACGCCAATTTCCTGAATGGTGGAAAGGCGGCCTTTTGCGCCGGTATGACTTGCTTTCGGGTTCTTTGATTGACGAAAGCGAAACAGGGTATAGATAAAAACCGGGGTCCAAATAAGGAACAAAATCAACATTAACCAGTGAACCAGTTCAAGCATATAATCCAGTTCTGGCCCATGTTTTGAAGCAACCTCGGGAATTCCTAATAATTGATTCAGTTCAGGCATAATTTCCTCTTTTTCGTCTTATTAAGTTGATTCGGATTTTATACTTTGTTTCAAATCTAAATTTCATCGCCTTCGGATTTACCAATATCGCGTACCAGACCCGGGTGATTGATAACATTTCCCTGTTCGGTAACCACAATCTCTCCAGCCTGAAACATTCTCGATCGCCTCCACAAATAAATAAAAAATGCACTAATACCGCCTAATACGCCACCGGTTATCCCTAATAATGCCAGCATCGCAAAACCAATTCCCTGGGTAACCGGCGTGTCGACATTTGCGCCAAAGCATTTATCACAGGCGAAAATAATTTCAGGAAGAAATATGAAAATGGCGATTGTTAAAAGAAAAAGCCATTTGTACTGATTCATAACATTTATCCTTCCGATAAAAGGAAACTCGATACTTGAAACGGGTTCGCTTTATCGAGTTTCCAGTTTCAAGCATCGAGTTACATATAGTTCACATGCTTTAATTTTTGCAAAAACCGTCTACCGTAGATAATTAGTACGATTCCGGTTACCAGCGATATAAATCCCATTACAAGCATCGGTAGTTCGCTGTATTTCATAAAATAATATCCGCACCATCCGGCAAACCCGAATGCCAGCAATATGGAAACTGTAATAAATACAATATGTAGTGCTTTAAGAGACAATATGCACTCCTTCTTGCCCGTGATAGGCAGATATAAAAATCGCAAACATACAGAGCAGGAAAACGACGGTTACTGCCAGCATCCAAAAAATCACCTTCTTTTCCGAAATAAGGTGCATAAAATAACAGGCAACCAAGCCGCCTTTAACGCTGGCGATTATAAGCGCAACGATCAGTGCCGGTATAATGGAAAGGTCGATATATGCCACTGCAACCGTTACAACCGTTAGCACTGCCAGGGCGCCGAAAACCATCATATACACGCGAACATGTTTTTGAATATCTTCATGTGATTCAGCCATAACAATCTCCTTTTTTAGAGCATCCGGTCATTTTTCTGAGATTATTAACTACAGCAAATAAATAGTCGGGAATAGGAAAATCCAAACCAAATCGACAAAGTGCCAGTATAATCCGGCGACTTCTACCCGATTGATGAACTGTTGTGGGTTGGTTTTCCACATTTTAGCGCCCGGTCCCCATAAGTAACCGTTCACAATAATTCCACCGATTACGTGAAGGCCGTGCAAGCCGGTTAAGGTAAAGTAAATTGCCAAAAATGTGCTTTCGGCAGGCATGTATCCGTGGGCAAATTTATCGCCGTACTCAAAAGCTTTCACAATCAAAAATACAAAGGCCAGGGCAATAGTAATTCCCATTTGGGTTTTATAGCCTTTAAAATCCTTCATCATCAGTTTTGCCCAGGACATTACCATCGTAACACTTGATGCAATGAGCACAAATGTATTAAACATTCCGATGGGCACATTCAGCACATCAAAAGAACTGGTGTATAAAGTGCCCTGGATCATTCCCGGCCATTCCGGTGCGCCTATCCGCAAAAAGATATATGCGGAAAAGAGGCCGCCAAAGAGCATCACTTCCGATGCTAAAAATAACCAGATGCCGATTTTGGCGTTGTAAACCCCGGTATCCGGGCGAATTGTTGAGGTATAGGGAATATCCACCATATTATTCAGTCTCCTTTACCGTTTCTCTTTCTTCCGGTTCATTTTGCGGTATAAAGTCCCTGTCGCTGCCGGGAACGCTGTAGTCGTATGCCCCGCGATACACATCCGGTACTTTCGTGAAGTTGCCATGCCCTACCGGGGGAGACGGCGCTGCCGACCATTCCAATGTAGTGGCTTCCCAGGCGTTGTCGTTCACTTTTGTTCCTTTTTTAATACTCATAAACAGGTTGATAATAAAAGGAATTTGAAACACACCCAGCATCCAGGCGCCGACTGACATAAACTCATTCCAATGCAGTACATGTTGAAAAGAATCGTAAGTAGCTCCACCATCATATAACCGGCGATTAACGCCAGCCATTCCCTGGATAAACATTGGCATAAAAACGATATTCATACAAATAATCGTTCCCCAGAAATGGATTTTACCGAGAAGGTCGTTCATTTTCCTGCCGGTAGCTTTCGGGAACCAGTAATATATTCCGGCAAACATAGCCAAAATGGTTCCGGGGGCAACCACGTAATGAAAGTGCCCGATAACATAATAGGTGTCGTGCAAGTGAATATCGGTTGGCGCCAATCCTAACGGCAAACCGGTCAACCCGCCGATTCCGAACATCGGTAAAAAGCCGAGGGCAAATAACATTGGGGTTGTAAAGCGAATAGATCCACCCCACAACGAAAGAAATAAGCAAGATAGGATAATAACGGAGGGAATCGAGATAATCATCGTCGTAACCTGGAAAAAGGCGCTAATGGCCGTACCCATTCCGGTAATAAACATGTGATGCGCCCAAACGATAAACGACATAAACCCTAAGAAAAACAGGGAGTAAATCATCGATTTTAAACCCCACAACGGCTTGCGGGTATTGTTGGCAATAATCTCCGCTACAATTCCCAATGCCGGGAGAATGAGTACGTAAACCTCCGGATGTGCCAGGAACCAGAAAAGGTGCTGCCAAAGCAGCGGGCTTCCACCGCCGCTAATATCCAATAGCTGGCCGCTAACCACCAATCCGCTTGGTAAAAAGAAACTGGTGCCGGCGAGGCGGTCCATCAATTGTAATACGCCGGCAGCCTCCAATGGTGGAAATGCAAGCAATAATAAAAACGAGGTTACAAACTGTACCCAAACGAAAAAGGGTAATCTCATATACGTTAAACCGGGCGCGCGCAGCTGGATAATTGTCGTTAAAAAATTGACAGCGCCCAAAAGCGATGAGGTAATTAAAAAGATCATCCCAATAAGCCACATTGTTTGGCCGGTGGTTTCTATATCTGCCAGTGGTGGATAGGATGTCCAACCGGCTTTTGCAGCGCCGCCGGGAACAAAAAAGCTAACCAGCATTACAACGCCGCCAACAAAAAAACACCAGTAGCTGGCCATATTCAGTTTCGGGAATGCCATATCCGGGGCGCCAATTTGTAATGGTACAACGTAGTTGCCAAAGGCGCCGACAGCCAGGGGCACAATCCCTAAAAATACCATAATGGTTCCGTGCATTGCGCCTAATTGGTTATAGAACTCCGGTGGAATAATGCCATCGGGCATCGACTCTCCACTCAGCAGCCAGCCGATAAAAGGCACGGGTGTGTCAGGATACGCCATCGACCAGCGCATCAACATCACTAAACCAAATCCAAATAGAAGGAAAATCAATGCTGTAAAACCGTATTGAAGCCCAATCATCTTATGATCGGTCGAGAAGATATACTTGCGCCAAAAAGGCTCATGGTGGTGATCATCGTGGGCGTGGGCGGATTTTTCTGCGGTACTGCTTGCCATACCTGATACCTTCCTGATTTTTAATTTTTTTAGCAGTCGCAAAAACGGCAACTGCTAAAAAAATAATGGTTAAAAGATTTTATTAAAAGCGTGTGATTAATTCTAAAAACTTAGCTTGCGGGGCCAAATGTGAAATCTACGGTAGCGGTTTCGTTGTCGCCAACTTTTACGGTCATCGTTTGGGTGCCGTATTCTTCGTGCCAGGCTTCGAGAGTGTATTCGCCAGCAGGGAGGTTTTTGATGGTGAAAGAGCCGTCATCACCGGTAACCGCGTAGTAAGGATTATCAACAACGCCAGCATAAGCGCCCATCCAGGGGTGAACGTCGCACTTGATTTTTACCATGACTTCCGGTTTTTTAAAGGTACGCTCTCTTTCATCACCTTTTTTAGGCATTCCGAAATTAAACGGGCGGTTTGCTTTTGGTAATGCATGAATATTGTGCAACAAGGGGTCGCTGTTTAAAATCTTGATTGGTTGGCCGGCTTGCACACCAAAGACATGGGGATCGTATTTGCAACCGACCTGGTCAAACACAACCGGCTCGCCGGGAGGATCGAATTTCATATCACCCAGACCTTCTTTCACATAAACGAACACCCATTTGCAAGTGCCATTTTCGTTTACAACAACGTTTTGGCTCATGACCGGCTCAGAGTGAAATGCGCCGCATTCGGCATCCATTCTCATTGGCCGTACTTTGGGAGCCGTTCCTTTAAAATGGATTGTGCCGGAAACAGTGCCACTATACATGGAAATATCCGTTCCTTTGGATGGCATTTTATCTGCAGCTGGCTCCGGCGAAGATTGTGATGCACTATCGCCACTGCCGTCGCCACAACTTGCCAGCAGTAAAGCGCAAATAATTGCTGTAACTACCAATAACTTACTCATCATTTAATTATACCTCCTAACATAATGGTTTTTATGAGATTAAGGTTTAGTTTTTAGTGAGACAATTTGAAGGAAAGCAAAGTTGATTACAAAAATAAGTGCTTGAGATAAATACTTCAGAAGTTGTCACAGGTTTTGAGATATTTCGATTCCCCTAATTAAATCTTTGTATTGAAATGTATTTATTGCTGCAAAAATTAAATTACATTTTTCTCAAAATTAGGGAAGATTATATCGAAAAAATCCATGAATGTCAAGAGAAAATGGAAGTAATGCTGCTTACATAACGGCAATGAAAAAAACTAGACAGTTGTACGAACTATTTTCCTGAAAGGGTGTAAACAGTTTTTCTATTCGTCGTAAAAAAATTTGCAATTCATACTGCACAAATGAATCTTCTTTGGTAAAGTTTGCGTTTGAAAAGCCGTTATACGCAATAAATTAGGCCGCACGAACCGTTAATGATTTTCGATTGCGGGAAATTGGAATTCTTTTAAAAAGGATGAAACGAATGGAAACAACTCGAAATTGGTTAAAGACGATTGTTTTGGCATTACTATTACTATCTTCCAATGTCCCGGCACAGTGGACGCAATGGGGCGGGCCGAATCAAAATTTTACAATAGGATCTGTTACCATCTCAACCGAGTGGCCCAAAGACGGACCAAAAGAAATTTGGCGGCGAGATTTAGGCGATGGTTATTCCGCCATCTCTGTCGATAACGGAATATTATATACGATGACCCGCCGCTCCGGCAAAGAAGCAACGGTTGCCCTCAATGCAGCCGATGGTAAAACCGCCTGGGAGTTTTCTTACGATTTTGAATCCTGGTCTGATTTTAACGATCATTACGGCCCCGGCCCGCATTCCACGCCAGTGGTTTACAAAAACTATGTTTATACAGTCGGTTCCAGAACTGATTTTTATTGTTTAAATAAAACCTCCGGTGAAAAAGTTTGGTCGCAAAACTTGTGGGAGAAATACGGCTCCGAACCACGCGGCCGCGGTTTTTCTTCCAGCCCCATGATTTATAAAAATATGCTCATCATTCCCTCCGGTGGAGACGGCCACGGTGTAATCGCACTGAAACCGAACAACGGCGATATTATTTGGGCGAACCAGGATTTTGAGAGCACGTTCTCCTCTCCAATCATCATCAATGTAGATGGACAGGATCAATTGATTGTATTTGCAAATAAATACGTGACCGGTTTAAACCCTACTAATGGCGAATTGCTTTGGAAACATACCCATAGAACTCAATACAATATTAACGCCATGACCCCATTGTGGGGTAAAAACAACATTCTCTTTATCTCATCGGCGTATGATGGCGGCAGCCGTGGGCTAAGGCTGTCACAAAACGACGGAAAAACCTCAGTGGAGGAATTGTGGTATAATCGGAAAATGCAAATTCACCATCAATCCGCGGTTCAATTTGGCGATTTGATTTATGGCTCCAGTGGCGATTTTGGCCCGGCATTTCTGATGGCAATAAAAGCGGAAACCGGAAAAGTCGAATATCAAGAACGAGGATTCGCAAAAGCGAACTTTTTGCTGGCGGGCGATAAATTGATCATTCTCGACGAAAACGGGCAACTCGCCATCGCCTCCGCCACGGCGGATGGATTGAAAGTTCATTCCAAAAAACAGGTATTTACCGGCCGCAGCTGGACTGCACCAACACTGATTGGCACCACACTTTACCTGCGTGACCGTAAAGAAATTTTGGCAATAGATCTCAGTTTTTAATGATTCCGCGAAAATGACACATTTCTGACAAATTGTGTTTTTGAATTTTGGGCAACCTGTAGAAGAGCAGCATTCCTGGCTCATTATGAGATTCAAAGATTATTATTTGTCAGAAATGCTTCTCCCCTCCCCCCTTTAGGGCACGCCTAAACATTAAATATTCCCTTTCGCCATTCGCAAAATGGGCTTACATTAACTTTGGGAGAGATTTCATTTATATTACTTTTTTTGACATACATCATTTGCAGATAAAATTAAATCCATATTATGGAGTATTCATTAACGGAAAACCAGGTATTGTGGCTTTAAGATGACAGCAAATGGCAAACCGAGAACGCGTAGAAGAAAACAGCTTGGCAGCGACCTGGATCGATTGTTGAAAAACCTCCGGAGCTCCGAAGGATTTGCCATTCACATCCTCGTTTATGATGCGAAATCATTTACAAAACAGGTATTAAAAGCGCTGAGCACCGACCTGAAGCCCCCGCTTCGAAAGATAAACTTCAAAAAAATCAAAAACCCGATTGACCCGATTTTAGAAGAAATTTCGCTTACAAAGCCGGGCGATGTTATTTATTTAACCGATCTCGATAAAGCAATCGTATCAAACAAAGGCGAAATCAATACTGATATTTTAACACTGCTAAATGAGAAGTTGTTTGAATTACGGCAATTAGACCGGGTGGTAGTCTTAATCCTTCCATTGCACCTGGCAGCAATTTTCAAGAATGAGGCACCGGACTTTTGGGAATGGCGCAGCCATCTCTACTTGCTTCAGGAACAAGATGAAGATTCCTACCGAACGGCGTTTTTTCTCTGCGATCATTTTGCAGATTCCGATTGGTGCCAGCAATACACCCAAAAACAAGAATTACTAAAATTATACAAATCGCTCAGTGTCGAATACCAGGATGAGAACGCGGAAGATTTGATGATGCTGGAATACAACATTCTCGGTAAAATCGCGATACTGCTTTATAAGATTGGTGAATACCATCGCGCACTCAGCTATTTGAATCAGCAAATGGAAATTGCCATGAACTTCGGAAACGAAAAACTGTTTCCGGAAATTCTCAATAACATTGGTATTATTAACGATGTTCAAGGCAATTATCAATTCGCTTTGGAAAACCTTCAGCGTGCGAATGAGTTAGCCGCCAGCACGCTGCGCGGGAACAACCATCCCGCCAAATCGATTATTTTAAGCAACATCGGTAATGTTGAATGCACATTGGCCAATTTGACACCGGCATTTGTGAATTGCCGAAAAGCACTTAGGATGGCAGAAAGCAAACTCGGCATGAGGCATCCCCGCCTGGTGCCATTGCTGCTGAAATTAAGCCGGGTGTATCGAGAGCAAAAAAAGTGGGAAGAAGCCCTCGACCATTTCCGCCGGGCGCTGCAAATTGTGGAAAGAAAATTGGATATTGAACATCCCTATGTAGCGGTAATTCTGCAAAATATCGGTTTAACCTATCACGGCCAAAAAAAGTATGATATGGCCCGCCGCTATGTCTATAGAACATTGGAGATGACCGAAAGAGCATTAGGTTCCGAGCATCCGTACCTCGGGCTGCTGTTGAATAATATCGGTTTAACGCATTTTCATTGCGACCACATTGATTGGGCGCTAAAATATTTCTCCTGGGCGCTGGATATTCGCACTCGCACCGTAGGGCCGGAAGACCCCGCCATTGGCGCCATTCACGAAAATATTGCAAAAGTATATCTCTCCCAGGGAAAATCGCAAGAGGCACAGAACTCCCTTAATTTAGCCCGCAACATCTTTAAAGCCAAACTCCCCGCCGACCATCCCAAAGTTAAAG
>CAXHHS010000022.1:0-18613 GCA_964015645.1 uncultured bacterium | reverse complement strand
CTCAAGCTCATACTTCACCAACCACTTTTAAAACCACTCTATCGTCTCGATTTTGGGGGTCCAAGATAATTTTTTTTTGGTTTTCCAGGAAAACGGACCAAGATGAAAGATTTGTTTTCACATTTTAACAAAAAACATGCAAAAAACAAAAATTTAAAGTAAGAGAATACAATCGCTGCCAGCGTTGCGGTCGCCCGCGTGCATATTATCGTAAGTTCGGAATTTGCCGTATCTGTTTTCGAGAATTAGCCAACCGGGGCGAAATACCCGGTGTTGTAAAAGCAAGCTGGTAAAGGGCATTTGCCTGTTTCATAAAGGAGAAACTGTATGTCAATGACAGATCCGATTGCCGATTTTTTAACACGTATTCGGAATGCGATTCAAGCCAATCATCGAACGGTTGATATTCCGGCGTCGAATGTTAAGAAAAAGATGGCACACATTTTATATGAGTATAAATTTATTCGCAATTACATTGTTATTGATGACGGTGTGCAGGGTATTATTCGAATATTTTTGAAATATATTCACCCGACCGGCCAGCCGGTAATTCATGAATTGAAGCGCGTAAGCAAACCGGGCCGTCGTTATTATGTAGGGGTAGAGGAACTCCCGCGGGTAAAAAACAATATTGGTATTGCAATTCTCAGCACTTCCAAAGGGATTATAACCGAGCGTCAGGCACGGCGAGAAAATGTCGGTGGTGAAGTGTTGTGTTATGTTTGGTAAATTTAAAAAAACTCAAATGAGGTGAGAACGTGTCTCGTATTGGAAAACTGCCAATCGGAATACCAGGCGGTGTTGAACTGAAAATAGAAGACGGTCTGGTAAGTATTAAAGGGCCTAAAGGCGAATTAAGCCAAAAAGTTGATCCGGGAATGGTGCTGGAACAAGAAGACGGCACACTGCATGTTAAGCGGCCCAACGATCAACGCAAATGGCGATCTCTTCACGGCTTAACGAGAACATTGATTAATAACATGGTTGTTGGTGTAACGGAAGGGTATTCCAAGTCTTTAGAAATAGAAGGCGTGGGCTACCGGGTAGAGAAAAAGGGAAAAGGTATCCAAATACTTGTTGGCTATTCTCACCCAATCTATTTTGTGCCGCCTGACGGTATAAATCTTGATGTTCCTGCCGCAACTAAAATTGTTGTCTCGGGTATCAACAAAGTCCTGGTCGGGCAGGTTGCAGCAAAAATTCGCTCCTTTCGTCCGCCGGAGCCTTATAAGGGAAAAGGGATTCGTTACGAAGGCGAGGAAATTCGCCGTAAAGCCGGAAAAACAGCGAAATAATTAAAGTAGAGTAAGAGCGATGAAAAAGAAAACGTACGCACGTCGAAAGAAAAAAATTATTGGAACTGCCGAAAGGCCACGGTTGGTTGTATCCCGGAGTCTGAAGTATATTTACGGCCAGATTATAAATGATTATGATCAGAAAACAATTGTCGGTGCATCCGAGTTGAGCAAGGATTTGAAAGCGGATTTAAAAAGCGCAAAATCCAAAGTAGAAGCGAGCAAATTGGTCGGAATACACCTGGCGAAATTGGCCAAACAAAAGAAGATTGAAAATGTTGTTTTCGATCGCAACGGGTACAATTATCATGGCCGTGTTAAAGCCCTGGCAGAAGGTGCCCGCGAAGGTGGCTTGAAATTTTAAATTAAGTGAGGATCATTGTGGCTGAAAGAGTAAATCCGCATGAGTTAGACCTAAAAGAAAAAGTTGTCTATATCAATCGCGTTGCTAAAGTTGTAAAGGGTGGTCGCCGGTTTAGCTTTAGTGCAATAGTTGTCGTTGGTGATGGCAATGGTCATGTTGGTATTGGCCTGGGAAAAGCCAACGAAGTTGTAAACGCAATTGCAAAAGCTACGGAAAAGGCCAAAAAGGAAATTATCAGAATTAATATTCTAAACGGAACCATACCGTTTGAGATTTTTGGGAAATACGGCGCAGGCCGGGTTGTGTTAAAGCCGGCATCTCCCGGAACCGGTGTTATTGCCGGTGGCCCCGTACGCGCTATTTGCGAAATGGTTGGTATCAAAGATATTCTTACCAAAATTATCGGTTCCGCAAACCCGCACAGCGTGGTAAAAGCGACTTTAGCGGCTTTAACGCGGTTAGAAGATCCCCTCACAGTCGCCCGCAATCGTGGTATGACGGTGAGCGAAGTATACAGCTTATAAATTGAGAGAAGGTTGAGAGAAGTAAAAATGGCAAAGAAAAAAGCAAAAATGTTAAAGATAACCCAGGTAAAAAGTCTCATTGGACAAAAAGGTACCCATAAAAAAACGGTTACCGCCCTGGGATTAAAAAGAATTCGCCATGTGGTAACCCACACGGATACGCCGCAAATTCGAGGGATGTTATTTAAAGTAAAACACCTCGTCACCGTAGAAGAAACTGATTAATCGATTGAGGAAATGAACAATGGATTTAGGATCATTAAAAAAAGCATCCGGCTCCACAAAAGATAATAAGAGGATTGGCCGTGGTCAGGCATCCGGTACCGGTTGTACTGCCGGCCGGGGGCACAAAGGGCAGCGGTCTCGTTCCGGTTCTAAACGCCGTTCTTGGTTTGAGGGCGGTCAAATGCCAATTCAACGGCGATTGCCTAAGTTTGGTTTTTATAGCTACCGGAAAGTGTATTATCAGGTGGTGAATGTTAGTGATCTGGAAAAAATCGGGGATGAAACGGAAGTAACCCTGGAGATTTTGCAAAAAAGTGGTTTAATAAAAAAAGCAGATGCGCCGGTAAAACTTTTAGGAAATGGTGATATTAGTAAAAAAGTAAATATCAAGGTGCATGCGGCGAGCAAATCAGCGCAGGAAAAGATCGAAAAAGCAGGAGGCTCGGTAACGCTGTTATGATCGATACGTTCAGAAACATATTCAAAATAACTGACTTGAGAAAACGGATTTTGTTCACAGTCATGATTTTGGGCATTGCCAGAATTGGTACGCACATTGTTACACCCGGTATTAATACCGCCGAATTACAGCGAATTTGGGCGGATGCACAAAACACATTGTTTGGTTTATACGACCTGTTTGCCGGAGGCGCTTTTAGCAAGGCTGCCGTATTCGGATTAGGGATTATGCCTTACATTAGTGCCTCGATTATCTTTCAGTTGTTGGGAGCCGTTTGGCCGACAATCCAGCGATTGCAGCAATCCGGCGAAGAAGGGCGTAAAAAAATTACCCAATATACTCGTTATTCTACATTGATACTTTCTTCCATGCAAGCCTTTGCAGTCGCCGTTTGGTTAGAGAGCCAGCCGAATGTAGTTTTGGATCCCGGCCTCGGTTTTAAGCTGCTGACAATGGTTTCCATGGCAACTGGTACAATGCTATTAATGTGGTTAGGAGAACAGATAGACGATCGGGGGATTGGAAACGGTATTTCACTATTAATTATGGTGGGAATTATCGCCTCGCTGCCGGCGGCATTGACTCAGGAATGGTTCGAGTTTCAAAATGATAATCGCTCGTTGTTAACGGAATTGTTCTTAATAGCGATTGCCTTCGGAGTTGTTGCCTTTGTTGTTGCTATAACCCAGGGGCAGCGAAAAATTCCGGTTCAATATGCTAAACGGGTTGTTGGGAGAAAAGTGTACGGCGGCGTTAACACTCATTTCCCGCTGAGAATTAATACTGCCGGTGTAATGCCAATTATTTTTGCCCAGGCAATTATGTTTGTTCCCAGCACCCTTTTTTCATTCTTCCCGGATAGTGATACAATGAATTGGCTGGGCAGTTTGTTTGCATTCGACTCGGCCTTTTATTGGGCGGTTTATGGTATTTTGATCATTTTCTTTACCTATTTTTATACAGCGATTATTTTGAACCCGGTAGAAGTTGCCGATAATCTTAAAAAACAAGGTGGGTTTATTCCCGGCGTTCGCCCCGGTAAAAAAACCGCTGAATATTTGGATGCTATTTTAACCCGCGTTACGTTACCCGGTTCAATTGCCCTGGCCTTTATTGCTATTGTGCCTTACATCTTATATACATTTCTGGGGATCGGATTTGGGTATGCTTCGTTCTTCGGCGGAACAGGTTTATTGATTATCGTTCAAGTTGCGCTGGATTTTATTCAGCAGGTAGAATCGCATTTATATATGCGCCATTACGAAGGCTTCAGTCGCAGCGGCAGGATTCGGGGAAGAAGATAGAATGGCCATTAGTATTAAGAATGAAAAAGAGGTGGAATTGATGCGAATCAGTTCCCGAATTGTTGCTGCCACATTCGAGATGCTAAATGAGTTTATTAAACCGGGTATTTCAACAAAGGATATTGATAATAGAGTTGAAAAGTTTGTGTTTTCGCACGACGCTTATCCAGCCTTCAAAGGATTGTATGGATTCCCGGCCAGTGCGTGCATATCGGTTGATGAAGAAGTGGTTCACGGCATCCCCTCAAAAAAAAGGATTTTGACAGAAGGCCAGTTTGTAACCGTGGATGTTGGCGTGAGATATAAAGGATATCATGGTGATGCCGCCTATACCTTTCCGGTTGGCGAGGTAAGCGAGGAAAGAAAAAAGTTAATGAAAGTAACCTGGGAATCATTGTTTTTAGGAATCGAAAAAGCGAAGGCCGGAAATCGGTTAAGAGATATTTCCGCCGCTATTCAAAAACATGCTGAATCGTATGGCTATGGGGTTGTGAGAGAGTTGGTTGGGCATGGTGTCGGTAAAAAATTGCATGAAGATCCACAGGTTCCAAATTTCGGAAGAGCAGGACGCGGGCCATTGTTAAAAAGCGGATTTACGCTGGCAATTGAACCGATGATAAATTTGGGAACCAAAAATGTCCATCAACTATCCGATGGATGGACAGTCGTAACAAACGATCATCTTCCTTCGGCACATTATGAGCACACAGTGTTGATTCAGGATGGTGAGCCGGAAATTTTAACAAAACATAGTTTAAGTCCTTTAGGGTAATATTGTGGCAAAAGAACAACCAATTCCAGTTGATGGAATTATAAAAGAAACGCTACCAAACGCGACATTTAGGGTAGAATTGGAAAGCGGCCATGAAGTTTTGGCGCACGTATCCGGAAAAATGCGGATGCACTTTATTAAAATTCTCCCTGGCGATAAAGTTAAATTAGAACTATCGCCCTACGATCTATCTCGCGGGCGAATTACGTATCGATATAAATAAGCAGGATTATAATTATGAAAGTGCAAGCTTCCGTAAAAAAACGCTGTGAACATTGTAAAATAATCCGCCGAAAAGGCGTTGTAAGGGTTATTTGCAAAAAGAATCCTCGTCATAAACAGCGACAGGGATAAAACTGAATAAAACAAGAATTTAAGGAGGTAATGTGGCGCGTATCGTTGGTGTCGATTTACCGAAAAGCAAACGGGTTGAAATTGGCTTAACATATATTTTTGGCATCGGAAGAACAACCGCTCAAAAAATATGCGAAGCAACCAGTGTAGACCCAGGTATCCGAGTTAGTGAATTAACAGACGACCATATTCGAAAAATTCGGGAATTCATTCAACAAAATTATAAAGTTGAAGGTTCTTTGAAAGCCGAAGTGAATATGAATATAAAGCGACTGATTGACATCGGTTGCTATCGTGGCACTCGCCACAAAATGGGATTGCCGGTTCGCGGCCAAAGAACGTCGACGAATGCCCGCACCCGTAAAGGCCGCCGTCGTATCGGTGGAATTAAAAAGCGCAAATAAGCAATAATCTTTAGATACAGGAGGAAAGCGCATTGGCCAGAAGAGGACGCACTGTTCGTAAAAAAAAGGAACAAGTGGATGCGCAAGGTGTCGCACATATTAAATCTACATTCAACAATACCAATGTTACATTGACCGATCAACAGGGCAATGTAATTTCCTGGGCAACCGCCGGTAGAGTTGGTTTTAAAGGATCGCGTAAAAATACCCCTTATGCCGCGCAATCAGCAGCGGAACACGCCGCAAAAGAAGCAATGGAAGCGGGATTACGCAAAGTGGATGTAGAAGTAAAAGGTCCTGGCGGTGGCCGCGAAGCAGCTATCCGCTCTCTGCAAGCAGCTGGTTTGGAAATTACATCCATCAAAGATGTAACACCAATTCCCCATAATGGATGCCGGCCCCCGAAGAAAAGAAGAGTATAAAAAGTTTCTAAGTTTGCAAGTGACCTAAAGTGCCTAAAGTTAACAACTTGCGAACTTTAGATCACTTGCAAAATTTAGGCACTTTTTTTGAAATTTTTAATATTGGAGATAAGATAAGATGGCATGTTACAACGGACCTGTTTGTAAATTATGCAGACGAGAAGGCGAGAAGCTTTTTTTAAAAGGCGCGCGATGCCACACGGCAAAATGTTCCTTTGAAAAACGCTCTTATATTCCCGGGCAGCATGGCTTGACCAGACGGTCGAAGTTATCCGAATACGGTATTCAGTTAAGGGAAAAACAGAAAGTCAAGAGAATTTATGGCGTTCTGGAATCTCAATTCCGAAACTATTATCAAAAAGCATCCCGCCAAAAAGGAATTACCGGCGAAAATTTGTTGCGCTTATTAGAAAGCCGTTTGGATAATATTATTTTCCGTCTCGGTTTTGGCGCATCTCGTAATGCTGCTCGTCAAATGATATTGCACCGCCATTTTTTGGTAAACGGACGGCTGGTTAATGTTCCTTCCTTTATTGTTCGTCCTGGCGATATTATTACCGTCAGGGAAAAAAGTCGCAAAATGGGACCAATTCATGAATCAATGCGGCGAGTTAAAGATGATTCGCTGGTTTCCTGGCTGCGATTGGATAAGGCGAAAATGGAAGGCGAGTATTTGGAAAGGCCAAATCGCGAAAGCATCCCGACCGAATGCCAGGAAAACCTGATTGTCGAACTGTATTCTAAATAGTAATTCAATTTAAATATAAATTTCTAAAACCTCGTTGGGAGACATATGAACTGGGTAAATTTATTAATGCCGGAAAAGGTTGAATTAGACGAATCGAGTTATACTACTAATTTTGGTCGATTTGCCGTTCAACCGTTAGAAAGGGGATATGGCGTAACACTCGGAAATCTATTTCGGAGAGTTTTGTTGTCCTCAATCCAGGGCGCGGCAATTACAGCAATCCGCATCGATGGAGTTCAGCATGAATTTTCTACCATAGAGGGAGTTAAAGAAGACCTCACTCACATTATTTTGAACCTGAAAGAAGTTCGCATTAAACTTCTTAATAAACGACCGGATAAAGTTAGCCTGCGACTCCAGGGGCCTGGGGAATTTAAAGCCGGCGATTTGGAAAAATACACCACGGATTTCGAAGTTTTAAACCCGGATTTGCATATTGCCACGCTAAATGATAAAACGGATGTCGATATGGAAATTCGCGTTGGTAAAGGTCGTGGTTATGTGCCGGCAGAAGAAAACAAGCCGCTGGAAGCTTCTATCGGTTTGATTCCGATTGATTCCATTTTTTCGCCGATTTTGAACGTTCGGTTTGATGTTGAAAATGTCCGCGTTGGCCAAAAAACGGATTATGAAAAACTGGTTCTCGAAATCCAAACGGATGGCAGTATTACCCCGGATGATGCCTTGACATTCGCCGGAAAAATCATCAAAGATCATGTTCAACTCTTTATCAATTTCGATTTTGAACCGGAAGAAGAAGAAACGCAAGAAATTGATGAAGAAGTATTACGCATCAAAAAATTGATGAAGATGAACGTCGATGAATTGGAACTATCCGTAAGATCGCACAACTGTTTAAAGAACGCGAATATCAAAACGATTGGCGACCTGGTACGCCTGGATGAGGCTGAGTTGCTTAAATTTCGTAATTTCGGAAGAAAATCCCTCCAGGAAATCCAGGAAATTCTCGAACGCAAAGGCCTGTATTTCGGAATGGATGTGGACAAGTACCTCAAGGGCGACGACTAATTACCTGGAAATTGAAATTATTTTTTTACGGAGTAAAAAAATATGCGGCACCGAAAGAAAGTTAAAAAGCTGGGCAGAAACGCAAGCCATCGCAAGGCAATGCTTCGAAATATGGCCTCGGCATTGATCGAACATCATCAAATCAAAACCACCCTGGCAAAAGCGAAAGCCGCCCGGGGATATATCGAAAAACTTATCTCTTACGGAAAAACCGATACGGTTCATTCACGAAGACTGGCATTCAAGTTTTTGCAAAATAGAGATTTGGTCAAGACGCTGTTTGACGATATCGCCGCTACCTATAGCGATCGCAATGGTGGCTATACCCGCGTCGTAAAGTTAGGAAAACGTCGCGGCGATGGCGCAGAAATGGCGATTCTACAATTGGTTGGCTTCGAATCTTTGATTATCGATGAAGAAGCGTCCAAATCCAAAAAGCGTAAAGCAGCCAAAACCGAATCGGAAGATACCACCGTTACAGCAGCACCCGTTACCGAGACCGAGGTAGTTGAAGAAGTAGAAGATATCGCCGCTGAAACGACTACGGAAGAAACGGAAGTTGCGGCAACAACAGAAGAAGGTGTAGAAGCAGAAACTGAACCTGAAGCAGCACAAGCGGAAGAAGAAGCCGAAGCGCCGAAAGAAGAAAAAGAAAAAACTGAGGAAAAAGAAAAGGAAGACGTAGAGCCGGAAAAAGAAGCAGAAGCGAAAGCGGAAACGAAGCCGAAAAAGAAACCGGAGAAAAAAACCGACGACGAAAGTGAAAAGAAAGAAAGCGAATAAACGGACGCCTGTTGAAATGGATTACAAATCATTTGTTGGTGGCTAATCCTTTATTTTTCCTTAAATTAAGCGGAATTTGATTTGATCAGATTTCGCTTTTTTTATTTGCGAAGAAACTATATTTTTTTGAGGTTTATTTTGAATCAATCTTGTTCATAAAAACATCTGAGAATAACACTTGAAATCTGTTCTAATTATCTTATTAAACTGCTTTTTCATCCTTTCTGCGATGGCTGAGCTGCCGCAGGAAAATATTCGAGGAATATGGATTGTCCGGCATAATTTGAAAACGGCACAGGGCATCGATTCCCTTATCAAATTTGCATCAAACTATCAATTCACCGACTTATTTGTGCAGGTTCGCGGGCGGGGAGATGCCTTTTATAACAGCCATTTCGAACCTTTGGCCGAAGGTGTAGAGCCGAACTTCGACCCGCTTGGTTATCTCTTGATTAAATCGCACAACCAAAATTATCGAATTCATGCCTGGATAAACGTATTTTACCTCTGGAGCAGTGAAGAGGCGCCAACTGCCAAAGATCACCTTTTTCACAAAAAGCCGGAATGGCTGGTTTATCCGGCAAATTACAACCCGGAAGCGGCTGATACGAATTACGTTAATCGCCGCAATGCGGAAGGTCTTTTTTTATCTCCGCTGGAAGAGGATGCTCGCAAACACATTGTCAACGTCGTGGATGATATTCTCTCCCAATACCCGGTTGCCGGTTTACATCTCGATTATATTCGGTTTCCCGGTTACAATTTCGAGTTTAGCCCGGCGGCCCGAAAATATTTTAAAGAAAAATACTTTCTTGACCCCTTGGATTTAAAAAATGATCCCGAGCAATTTGTGGAAAACTTCGGCAGAACGGGATACGATCTCTTCTTCTCGCGTTGGGGAGAATTTCTGCGGAACGGGCTTTCGGAGTTTGTAGACTCATTGGCTACCCATGTTCGGCAACGCTATCCGCGCGCTATTATTTCCGCTGCCGTTAAACCCGATTTGCACAAAGCGCATTGGCGCTTTTATCAAGATTGGGGACGCTGGTTAAAGAAAGGCTGGCTGGATTGGGCAATTCCGATGAATTACACGAAAGAAAATGACCTGTTTTTTCATCGCATTCAAAATATGCTGAAATCCAACGATCCTGCCAGGCTGCTAATGGGAATTTCGCTTTACAATCAATCGGCAGATTCAGCCCTGGAAAAAATAACATCAATTGAGAAAATGGCGCTGGAGCAAAATTCCTTGGGTGGTTTTGTATTGTTTTCTTACGATCAAATCGTTAAAGAAAAAAGGCTGCAACGCCTATATATGAATAAAATTCTAAAAGCGGGAGTAAGGCAATGAAACGTGAAATCCGCGCGCCGAAAGGCAGCCAATTAAGCTGCAAAGGGTGGCATCAAGAAGCTGCGATGCGAATGTTAATGAACAACCTTGACCCCGATGTTGCGGAAGCACCGGAAGAGCTAATCGTTTACGGCGGTTCCGGCAAAGCCGCCCGTAATTGGGAAGCCTATGATGCCATCATCGCCGCCCTAAAATCTCTGGAAAATGATGAAACATTGCTCATCCAAAGCGGGAAGCCGGTTGGTATTTTTAGAACCCATACCTATTCGCCGAGAGTGATTATTGCAAATTCCAACCTGGTGGGAAGGTGGGCGAATTGGAAGCATTTTCGGGAGCTGGAGAAAAAAGGGCTGATGATGTACGGCCAAATGACAGCCGGAAGCTGGATTTATATCGGTACCCAGGGAATTTTACAAGGAACTTACGAAACATTTGCCGCCATCGCCCAAAAACGCTACAATGGCGATTTAGCCGGAACGCTAACGCTAACCGCCGGATTAGGCGGCATGGGCGGCGCACAGCCGTTAGCCGTTACGATGAATAACGGTGTTGTGATCGCCGTAGAAGTGGATGAACATCGCATTCGGCGCCGCTTAGAGACGCGCTATCTTGATAAAATGGCTACCACTTTGGATGATGCACTACAAATGGCTGAGAAGGCAAAATCAGCGAAAAAACCGCTTTCCATCGGCTTGTTAGGAAACGCCGCGGATGTGTTTGCGGAATTTGTAAATCGAAACATCGTCCCGGATATTGTTACCGATCAAACCTCTGCCCATGATGAACTCAACGGTTATGTGCCGAATGGAATGCCATATCAAGCGGCTTTGGATTTACGCAAATCCGATCCCGCTAACTATATTGAGAAGTCCATGAAAGCGATGGCAGATCATTGCCAGGCAATGCTGGATTTGCAGAAAATGGGCGCGGAAGTATTCGATTACGGCAATAACCTCCGCGGTCAGGCACTGGTTGCCGGCCTGGAAAACGCCTTCGATTATCCCGGATTTGTGCCGGCGTATATACGGCCATTATTCTGTGTCGGAAAAGGGCCGTTTCGCTGGGCAGCGCTTTCCGGCGATCCGGAGGATATTTACCGAACGGATGAACTGGTTAAAGAGCTATTCCCTGACGATAAACCATTGCTGCGCTGGATTGATATGGCGCAGGAAAAAATCGCCTTCCAGGGGCTTCCATCTCGCATCTGCTGGCTTGGTTATGGCGATAGGGCCAAAATGGGGCTGGCAATGAACGGGCTGGTGAAAAAAGGTGAATTGAAGGCCCCCATCGTTATTGGCCGCGACCACCTTGATTGCGGATCCGTCGCCTCTCCTAATCGCGAAACCGAGGCGATGAAAGACGGCAGCGACGCTGTTGCTGATTGGGCGTTGTTGAATGGTATGTTGAATGTTGCTTCCGGGGCGTCCTGGGTTTCCATGCACCACGGCGGCGGTGTGGGAATTGGCTATTCACAGCATTCCGGCGTTGTTATGGTTGCCGATGGCAGCGATGAGGCCGCCGAGCGTATCGAAAGAGTGCTCACAAATGATCCCGGAACCGGCGTTATGCGGCACGTGGATGCAGGATATGAAGAGGCCGTTATCTGTGCGCAAAGCAAAGGTGTTAAGATACCGATGTTGTAGGCCTGCCCAACGGTTCTACAGATTATAATGTCAAATATATGGTAGAGAACGAGATTGGGTATGTAAATCATAAAATGCAGTCCGGTGATTTAATGCACATTAAAAAGCGTAATGTGTAGCCAAGTTTATGATTCATTATAGTATCGAAATTGTTTAAATGAATCTCTTTCTGTAACGTTAGCGGAGATAATACTTAAAAGGATTTTGGAACAATGGTTGGCCGCACTATATCTCATTGTAAATTAGTAGAAAAAATAGGAAAAGGTAATAAAGGAACGGTTTATAAAGCGATTGATTTAAAACCGGATCGCGAAACTATTTTCGTTACGCTTAAAATTTTAAACAATCCCAACAATAATCAAGCGGCTAAACAAAAATATAGTAAAGAATTCCAGGCGCTATCTGCCCTGGGGAATAACGGCATTTGCCCTATTTATTCCATAGAAGGAATCGAAAATAATCTCTTATCCATTTGTAGAGATTACCTCGAAGGCGTTACATTAAAAGAAAAATTACAGGGTGCTTTATCTTTAGATATTTCCATCGATTATATTATTAGAATTGCCCACATATTAGCAAAATTTCATAACCTTAATATTTACAACCATAATCTTAAACCATCAAACATTTTAATTACCGATGGTGATCATATTAAGATGATGGATTATGGTATAAATCAAATTGTCCATCAAGAAATTTATTTACCGAGCGAGCAGCTTACCGATAAATCGATTTACCTCTCCCCGGAACAAATTAAAGGCCATTCTGCCGATCATCGATCTGATATCTGGTCGCTTGGAGTCATTTTTTATGAAATGCTAACCGGCCAATTTCCGTTTACTGTGCAAGATAATTCAACGATTGTTGAAGTTATCCTACAAGAAGAACCAAAGCCAGTAACCTCTATTAATATTGAATTTCCGAGAAAACTTCAAGGCATCTTCGAAAAGGTTTTAGCAAAAAATCCGCAAAATCGATATTCAAATTTGGTTCATTTTGTAAATGATCTTAAATCGCTTATCGAAAACGGAAGAGCAGTTTTTAAAAGCCCGGTCAGACAATCGAGCCAAGATATATTTTCTAATGATTCGACACCTGTCGAAAGGGAACCCCTTGTTTCGAACACAATAACGCGTAAAGAAGAAACACCCCATCCCACTCCGGATACCCCTCTCGCAAAAAAAGATTTGCCGCTTATTAAATTACAATCTTCGGTAGAAACACAATCCTCGCCCGTTAGAAGCGCAGGAAATTCGGTAGAAACACAACCCGCACCCGTTAAGAGTGCAAGAAATTCGGAGAAACTTTCTCAACCTGTTTCCCAAAAACCTCCTGCTCAACCAACACTGGCAACCGTTGTAAACAAAGATGCCCAGGCTGCTTGCTTAAAAGGGCAATCTTTTATTGAAAAGTGGGCGGTTGAGGATATAAAAACAGCTAAAACGCATTTTACCCAGGCGTTGGAAAAAGATCCTCGATTTGCACCTGCCTATGCCGGTTTAGCTACTATGTATAATATGCTGGGAGTTTACGGCGAATATGCGCCTCAATCGGTAATGCCAAAAGCAAAAGAAAACGCAATTAAAGCCTTAAAAATTAAAGGGGATTTATCGCAAGCCTTTATCGCCTTAGGGACCATAAATGCAATTTTTGAATGGGATTGGGAAAATGCCGGGAAATATTTTAAACGCGGTATTACATTAAATTTCGATAATGCCGCTGCTCATCATTGGTATGCGCTTAATTATTTAACCCCGCAGGGAAATTTTAAAGAAGCGGTGAAAGCGCTACAAAAAGCCCGCCAGCTTGATCCCAAATCCTTAGTTTATCTTACCACATTGGGTTTAGAATATTATTTCGCCCGGCAATACGATACGGCTATTGAGTGTTATCGCAAAGTGTTGGAAATTAATCCTCATTGTGGTGTCGCAAATTTTCTTTTAGCAAAAGCTTATACACAAAAAATGTTGCGCGAGCAAGCCCTGTCCCAATTCCACCAGGCCTTGAATACATATGGTAAAAGCATGAGGGTTTTAGCTGCTTTTGGCAATGCTGCCGGCATTTTCGGTAAAAAAGATGTTGCGATAAAAGCACTTAATCAATTGCAAACAAATTCCAAGCAGCAATATGTATCTGCTTACGATGTCGCCCTTATATATGCCGGATTGCAAGATAAAGATCGTGCTTTCGATTGGCTTAAAAAAGCACTCAAGGAAAGGTCTTATTTACTAACTTTTCTTAAAGTCGACCCGGTGTTAGACAACCTGCGATCAGATACGCGCTTTCAAACTTTATTAAAAGAAATCGGTTTTAATGCTAATGTGATGGAAAAAGCCCCGGTTTAATTCCGATAACGAATACGGTTGGCTAATTTCTGCCATATTTATTGCTAAGGTTTCTCAACTTTAGTAAAAGGTTATACCGCCAAGCCCAAATCCTTTTTACCTTATTGACACTATCAAATGAATGGCTTTATGCCAATTACTCAACGCGGCTACTTCTTTCAAGCGAAGCCTCAGGAGAAGCGCAGTACATTTATAATGTTTGGAGAGATTTGGTATGCTATGCTGGAAGATGAGGTTCCTGAATTCGCAGGAATAGAAAATTTTGAGTTTAAATTATCACTCGTACGAATTCAGAAGCCCCAATTTACACTTTTTAACGAAGTAGTATCATTCTCTGCGTTCTGACTAAATTTTCTGATCTAAGCTGTAGAAAGTAAACGCCGGAGGGTTGTAATACTCCCTGGTCGCTCCGTCCATCCCAACTCATCTCATAAACCCCTTTATCAAGAACACCGTTTTGCAACTGTCGAACTTTTTGGCCAATTCCGTTAAAGATTGCTAATTCAACGGTGC
Organism: uncultured bacterium; assembly: GCA_964015645.1. Lineage (GTDB taxonomy): Bacteria > Calditrichota > Calditrichia > RBG-13-44-9 > J075 > CAXHHS01. Next base: position 4,077 of record CAXHHS010000022.1, on the reverse strand, counting down.
TTCGCCCATTTTCTATTGCCGGAACTTCGAATTTAATCGTGGTTTCCGGGTTAAAGGGGTTGGGAAAGTTAGGGTGCAGTGTAAATTTTTGTATTTCGGCAGTAACCGATGGCCTGGCACTAATAGGACCGTGGTAGGTGCGGACGCCATTAAAATCTACGTCGATTAAATAATAATAATAAGTAAAGTCGTTTCGTAAAAGTGTATCGGTGAATTCATAGTGCGTTTCCTGGCTGGTATTTCCCTGGCCTTGCAATTCCGGGCTGTTCTGGAATGAAGCAATTTCCTGGTAAGGGCCATCCGGGCTTTCTATCGCTCTTTCGACAATGAAGCCCAGGTTATTAAGTTCGGATTGGGTCGTCCATTCCAGCGAAATAAAGCCATTACCGGCGACAGCGGTAAATGCAGAAAGTTCGACCGGCAATGGTAAATCAATATCGGTAATACGGCTGGGATCGTCGTTGGCAGCGCTAGAACTGGCTCCCAAAGTGCCGCTGTGGCTGCCGGCTAAATCGGTAATCGTTTGGCCGCTGGTTTCGTTAAATTGCCAATAGCCGACTAAGCCACTTTCGCTGCCGGTTAATTCGCTATCTTTATTGTTGTCGATTTGAGATTGAGAACGGGCTACGTTCCAAATACGAAGATCATCCATTCTTCCACGCAAGGGGCGCGGGTTTGAGCCGGAAGCATTATAAATGCCAAACTCCAGATCCCTGTTTCCGGTAAAGCCATTGCTTGAACCTGGAGTATCGTTTGCCATTGTTGCTGCCGTACCATTTATATAGATGATTCCATCACCAGCACTTGTTCCGGCTTTTACAAAAGCAATATGTGTCCAGGTATCCAGGCTAACAACACTGTTTTGTGTTCGAACCACGTTCGAACCATTTCCCATGCTGTATACCGCAGCATTGTTTTGATCGACCCAAAAGAAAAATGTAGACCAGGATGGCGCTCCTACTAATACGGTTCCGCCACTGCCAACGTGCTCATCAATATTTACCCATAATTCAACAGTAAACGTATTATCACCTGCTAATAAGCTCAGTCCATCAGGAACCGCGCAGAAGTCCCTGGTTCCATCGGAACCACCATCGTATTCCAACTGCCGGTTTTGGGCAAAAAGTTGCATTCCCAGGAAAATAATAAAGATTAGTAAAACCTTCCTTCTCATGAAAACCTCCACTAATTGTCAATAACAATTTTGTTCTAAAAAACTCCTAATTCCTGATAATAAAATGGCTCGAAAAATATAAAATTTGCTTTTGGAGATTATGCGCTATATCAAAGAATTCAAAAATTTAAGTAAATTTGTTCTATGCCATCGTTGTACTGGGAAAACCTAACGAAATATTGGGGCAGGCCAAAAAATTTTCATAAAAAGGATTATGTGATTTGACTAAAAAGGGTCTCATCTGAACTTTTGTAGCTTTTACTCCTGTGATAGATTTAGAGGCTGTAGCTTATCCTCGGCTCATTGATAACCCAATTTTAAGATCACCTTAATTGGCTCCTTAATGGATTAAAGAAAGGCGGCATAAATAGGGAAAGAGGAATTTGGAGCCTTTTGTAGACTTTGATTTTCCCCATACAGTTCTTTATTGCAAAACATTTTAGAGTTTAACCGGAGTGGTAAAAGCTTTCTACTAATGGAATACTTTTACCCAAGCGTTTCAATATAAATAGATTCAGCTTTGAGTTCGTGATTCTTTGAATCATAAAAATATGTACCCGAGCTGCATGTTAAATATAATATGTAATTGACGGAGCGGAGCTATACCTGGTGTAACCGAAGTTTTTCACCAAGTTTAACCAGTGTAAATCTTCTCTTTCCATAGGCTGATAACGATTATTTTAAGTAATGCGGTTATAGAACCTATGTCGGAAAGTTTCCGGGATATAAACTATGAAGTTTGCAAAATCCGATACCGCACCTTTAGAAATATCCGATACGCTTGATGGATGGTATACCCATGAAGCGTTTTGGGATATACTAAAAAAAGAGCAAAATAGAAGCGATCGTACCGGCGTTCCTTTCTCGTATGTTCAAATCAAGCTTGCTAAAGATGCCGTCGAAAAAAATGATATTTCAAACCAGGATTTGAAACGGTTTATACAATCGTTTACTGGTATTATTTCGCAAAATATTCGCAATTTTGATTACGCCTTTTTTATTGATCCATTCACTTTTGGTATTTTGCTAATAGATACTTCTCCTGATGGTGCTAAAGGGTTCATAGAAAAGATATCAAAAAAGATTAATGGCAGTTTTAAATCGGGAAGGGAAAACCGGCATTTTGAAATATTCAGTTCTGTTTCCATAACCTCCCATCCTTCAAATCAAATACCTTTTCAAAATAACTCTAAAATGTCGCCAATCGTTACAAACAGTGACGGATTCCGAAGGGAAAAAAACGCTGCCGGCCATAATTGTAAATTACATATTAGTGAGCCTGGCTTCCATGTAAACGGAAATTCGTTTTCACTCTCTAATGATGTTATTGTTTTAGGCTATCCCTACCTCTGGGACCTGGTTCATAAACAAAGAAATAAAGCAGAAAATTTCTATCGATTTTGGAAAAGGATTATGGATATTGTGGGATCGATTGTAGCGATTATCCTTTTTTCGCCAATTATACTCCTAATTTGTTTAATAATTAAATTAACTTCCAAGGGCCCGGTTTTATTTAAGCAAACTCGAATTGGGCATTTGCATAAACCGATAACGTTTCTAAAATTCAGAACGATGAAGCACAATAGCGACCATCAAATTCATCAAGAATATGTAAAAAAGTTAATCGAAGGAACTGATGAGTCTCTTAACCAAGGAAGTGAAGAAAAACCAATTTATAAATTGCATAACGACCCGCGTGTTACCCGAATAGGGCATTGTTTGCGCAAAACCAGCCTTGATGAAATTCCCCAGCTTTTTAATGTGCTAAAAGGGGAATTAAGTTTGGTGGGGCCAAGACCGCCAATCGATTATGAAATAGAAAAATATAAAAACTGGCACTTACGGCGAGTCCTGGAGGTTAAACCCGGAATAACCGGTCTATGGCAGGTTTATGGACGGAGCAAAACCACTTTTGACGAAATGGTTCGACTGGATTTACAATATGCTGAAAAAAAGTCGATCCTCCAGGATATGAAGATTCTTCTATATACTTTTGGCGCGATAATAAATACGGAAAAAGCGCAATAAACACTCTTCTTTGGTTTCGGCTTGCCGGAATATTAAAATATATTTGTTTCCTCAATTGATTTTTTGTTAGGAGAATTTTACGAATGAACAACAAGAATTCCAACAACTCCAATTCAGACCATAATAATATAGATGGATTTGGCTTTGAAAATGAGCCAAATATTGATATAACCCGGTATGTTAAATACGTCTGGAGAAAAAAGTGGTGGATTCTCAGCATCACAGTCATTACAACTATAGTATGGACTATATATTCTTTCTATACGTTTACTCCAAAATATACAACAAAAGCGGTTATTCGTTTTGATGAGTCCAGAGAAGTTGTAAAAGAGTTTACAGCTGTAAAACCGGCAGGAAAAATAGCAATTTTAAGAACAAAGCGGTTTTTAGGAAAAGTAGCAGATTCTCTTCAGTTAACGCTGCGCACCAAAAAACCGGAGTTACCTCGCAACCGCATTTTTAGGAATATTGTTCTTAGAGGGAATGCTGTATCCGGAACATTTAAAATTGTAAAATCAGGGAAAAAATTTAATGTTTTCCAATTGATGCAAGATGAAGAAACATTAGTCCATACTGACTCGCTTGGTTCAAATAAGGTGAGTGCTTTTGCGATAAAAGGCATAAAATTAATCTTTTATAATCATATACTCAATCAATACAAAGAAATAGAATTTGTTAATAAATCGAGACGCGGTGTAATTAGAGATTTAGATTTTAATTTACAATATGATATCGATCCTTCTGCTTCGATACTTGAAATTAGTTATTCCGATGTAGACCCGGGAATATGCACCGCCGTTACAAACACAATGGCCGAGTTTTTCATCAAGCAATTACTGGAATTTAACCGCTTCCATACCAGTTCCGTTCTCCAA
>CAXHHS010000021.1:0-18931 GCA_964015645.1 uncultured bacterium | reverse complement strand
GTTTCCTGCAAGATTTTCTGATAGAGATCGTAACCGACGGCGTTAATAAAGCCGCTTTGGGTATGTCCCAGTAAATTCCCGGCACCGCGAATTTCCAAGTCACGCATGGCAATTTTTAAACCGGCGCCAAGGTCATCAAACTCCTCGATGGCGTAGAGGCGTTTCAGCGCGGTTTCACTCAATCGCTCTTGCGGGGGACTGATGAGATAGGCGTACGCCTGGCGGTCGGAGCGCCCCACCCGTCCGCGCAATTGGTACAGCTGTGCCAGCCCAAAACGATCCGCGCGATTGATAATAATCGTGTTGCAATTGGGAATATCAAGCCCGTTTTCGATAATCATGGTGGAAACCAGCACATCATATTTTTTCCGATGAAAATTGTTCATGATGTCTTCCAATTCCCGTTCTTTCATTTGGCCGTGGGCAACGGCATATCGCGCTTTCGGAGCAATGTTTTTGACCATATTGGCGACGGCATCAATCGTCTGCACACGATTATGCACGAAAAAAATCTGGCCGCCGCGTTCAATTTCATACATAATGGCTTTGTAAATAAGCTGCGCGTCCCAGGTGGAAATCTCGGTCATAATCGGCAGGCGGTTGCCGGGAGCGGTATCGACAATAGAAAGATCGCGCGCGCCCATTAGCGACATGTGTAGCGTTCGCGGAATGGGGGTTGCGGTTAGCGTCAGCGTATCGACCGTCACTTTCAGCGCCTTCAAGCGCTCCTTGTGTTTTACGCCAAAGCGCTGTTCTTCATCAATTACCAGCAACCCCAAATCTTTAAAAGAGACATCCTGGGAAAGCAGGCGGTGAGTGCCGATAACAACATCGACATCGCCTTTTCCCAACCGTTCGACAATATCTTTTTGTTCCGCCCGGCTGCGGAAACGGGAAATGACGTCAACATTCACCGGAAAGTTAGCCATTCTTTCGCTGAAGGTCGTGTAGTGTTGTTGCGCCAAAATCGTGGTCGGTACCAGGATAGCAACTTGCTTGCCGTCAATCACCGCTTTAAAGGCGGCACGCACGGCGACTTCCGTTTTGCCGTAACCGACATCGCCACACACCAGGCGATCCATTGGCCGTTCGGCTTCCATATCTTTTTTAACCGCCTCTGCCGCTTTCGCTTGATCCGGAGTATCTTCATACGGAAATGATGCTTCCATTTCCTTTTGCCAAAGCCCATCATAAGAAAAAGCATGGCCCTTTTGGGAAAGTCGCTTGGCGTATAACACCACCAATTCACGGGCGATATTCTCCACGTTTTTGCGGGTACGGCTTTTAACGCGCTCCCATTCGGCGCTTCCCAATTTGGTGAGCTTTGGTGAAAAACCTTCTTCGCTAACGTAACGCTGAATGCGATTGAGTTTATCCAGCGTTACGTACAGCACATCATCATCGAGGTAAATTAGTTTGATGCACTCTTTTTCCAACCCGGCAACGGTGATGCGTTCAGTGCCCATATATTTGCCCACACCGTAATCGACATGCACAACGTAATCGCCGTACTCCATCGTTTGCAAATTACGGATCAGGCTGCCGGAGACTCGCACCCGGCGTTTCCGCCGCCGCATTCGCAGGCGATTGAAAATTTCGTGGTCAGTGAGGCATTCGATGTTGTACTGCGGGAGTGAAAAGCCATTGTGGAGTTCGCCGTCCATAAAAATGATTGGCGGCACCATTCCCATTTCTTCTTCTAAAATATCTTCCAGGCGGTCGCGAGAAGTTTTGCCATCGTGCAGAATGTAAATTTTGCGTTTTTGATCTTTCGAAGGCTTTAGCAAATATCGCTGAAGGTGCTCTACCAGCAGTTTCATGTTTCCGTGAAACGCTGTTGGCGGGCCAGCTTCAAAATTGATATTTGCCGCTGCTTTGGGGCCTAAATGGCTATGGGTAACTTGCTGAAATTTCTTAAGATGCGTCTCTAATTTTTCCAGCGGTAAATAATGATCGACAGGGGAGGATATCGATAATTCTTCCGCTTGTTCTTCAAACCGGGTTTCAGCGTCTTCCCACCAATCCTTTAGGTGTTGTTGGCAGCGGTTATCATCCTCCCATAGCAAAATCGATTTTTCCGGGAAATAATCAAAAATGCTGGCGTCATCTTTTTCACCCGGGGATTTTCCTAATAAGCGCACCGTTTCTATCTGTTCGATGGAGAGTTGCGATAAAACATCGAATTCACGAATCGATTCAATCGTATCACCGAAAAACTCCAGGCGCACCGGTGTTTCGGATTCAAAGGAAAAAATATCGACAATGCCGCCGCGGGCGCTGAATTGTCCGATCTCTTCGATGATTTTCATGCGGTCGTAGCCGCTTTCCACTAACCATTCGATCAGCAAATCACGCTCAAAATCTTCTCCCACTTTCAGATGTACAATATTTTGTTTGAACGATCCCGGCTGCGGCACATATCGCAGCAACGCCGGTGGCGTAGTAATGATAATCGGCGCAGGCTGCTCTACTACCGTTGCCAGCGCATTCATGCGCATGCTGTATAAGGCTGGCGTAAATATACCTTTATCGAAAGGAACCACTTCCGCGGAAGGGAAATATGCAACACGAGATTCCGGCATAAAAGATCGCAGGTCGTCGGTTAATTTTTCGGCGGCATCTCCGTCCGGCAGAACAATTAATTGCGGGCGATTTTCGGCTTCTTTAACAAAATTCACCAGTGCTGCTAAAAATGAGCCGTACAAGCCTTTTATTTTAAGCGATTTTTTTTCTCGTAAAAGTCGCTGAAATTCTTTAAACTCCGGTAGATCGTAGAGAATCGGTTTTATCTTAAGCATTATATTATATCAGTTTCGAGTTCAGAGCCTTGAGTTCAAGTTATTTAAAGCGGGGTAATTTAAAAGCTCCCGGCCCGTAGTGCAAAATTTATTTTGCTTTGAAAAGTTTCGCATGAAAGACATCCTCATCATCCACACTGGCGGCACTTTTGGCATGGTACCCAAAAAAACCGCTTCCACATTAGCTCCAAACCAGGTGCAAGCGCAAATTACCCAACATGTACCGGAATTGGAAAAAATTGCCAATATCGATTTTCGCGCTGTGTTTAATATTGATAGCGCTGATATGGAGCCAGCTCACTGGCAGCAATTAGCCACGCTTATTTATGAAAATATCGAGCCTTATGATGGTTTTGTAATTATCCACGGTACGGATTCCATGTCTTACACCGCGGCAGCGCTTTCGTTTATGCTGCAAAATATGCCAAAGCCAGTAATTATTACCGGTTCGCAGCGGCCAATTGCAGAAATTCGTACTGATGCGCGAATGAATCTCATCAACGCAGTGGAATTAGCGACTTATTCCATCCCGGAAGTATGTATTTTTTTTGGAACGGAACTGTTTCGCGGCAATCGTGCGGTTAAAGAATCCAGTACGGAGTATGGTGCATTTATCAGCCCCAATTACCCGCCGCTGGCGGAAGTCGGTTTGGAAATCGAAATTGATCAACGCCTGCTGCTCCAGCCCGGCGGAAAGGCGCAGCCTAAAACTGCTATATCAGATAAAGTGCTGGTAATTCCCTTTTTCCCCGGGCAGCAACCCCAGTATTTGCAATGGCTTTTGGATTCCCCAATTAAAGCAATTGTGATTGAAGCGTTAGGATTGGGCAATGTGGCGGTAAAAGACAATGCCCTCGTGGCCTTGATCGAAGAATTGACCACAGCGGATAATTTGGTAGTGATTACTTCCCAAAGCCATCACGGTTGGGTGGATTTATCACGCTATGAAAACGGCAAGCGCATCCAGGCTGCTGGCGCGATTGGAGCATACGATATGACGCTTGAGGCAACGATTGTAAAACTGATGCATTTGTTGGGAGAGTATTCGGATGATATTATTGAAGTTCGGAAAAGACTTTGCAAACCGATTGCTGGAGAAATCTCGACACAGGATTAATGTTCATGTATTTGAGTGTTCATGGGGATGAGTATTTGCGTGCTCCGGCTTTTTAAGTGAGGGTTTTTCCGGCGTCTGCGATTTAAATGTCCATAAATCATTCAAAACAAAATTCAACGCTGTTCCGCAGGCAATGCCAATCAAGTTCGAAAGCAGATAATGAACCCCCATCACTTCGGTTAGAAATACCAACACCAGCCAATTTACCAAAACCGCCGCAATCGATACCGATTGAAATTTTCGAAAGCGCTTCCAAACGGATTCGCTGCGGCGATCTTTCCAGGTCCAGGCATTGTTGAGCAAAAAATTAGTGATAATGGAAATCTCAATCGCAAACAGGCTGGAGATGGCATAAAAAATACCAAATCTTTCCGTAAAGATGTACAGAAAGCCCATATTAACCAGCACCCCGGAACCACCAACAAGCGCAAATTTCAGGATTCGAGGGTTTCGAAAACTACTTTTTACATAATGAGAGAGAGATTTCATCGTCACGAGAAAAAGAAAATTTTTAGGATTATATGAGCAAAGTAATTATGGGCAAAATGATTCATTCATAAATATATCAATTATTTTATCCATAATTATTTTGCCTATTTACTCAAAGTTTACATTCTAACCTGGATTTCAATATATCAAAGAGTTTTTCCAACCTCAAGCTGTGTTTCTAACGGTCTTTATTTTTTTCTTGACATGATCAAAATCCGGTTTTAGTTTGTCGAGCAGTTAGGAATTCCAACATTGATAACAAATTGGAATTACCTGAGTTAAATTAATTTTTTTTGTTATTATTTTTAAGGAGAAGTTGTAATGGAAGATCGTGTTACAGGGGTAGTAAAATGGTTTAACGCTTCAAAGGGTTTTGGTTTTATTTCAAACAGCGAAAGCGACGGTGATATTTTTGTTCACTATACGAATATTCGCGACAGTGGCCAATATCGCACTTTGGAGGAAGGCCAGGAAGTCGAGTTCACATTGGGGGAAGGTGAAAAGGGACTACAAGCACAAGATGTTGTTGCTGTTGCAAGCGAATAATGTGAATTAAATTTCTTCAAAAAAAGTGCAGTATGTTTATACTGCACTTTTTTTATGTACAACATCTATTAAACCTATCTAAATACACGACTCAAATAAAAAAGGGATATTGCCTTAAAAAAGAGGAGACCGCATAAAAAAAAGGCAATACCCCTTAAACAAAGGGAGCAACGTTTTTAACAATTTATTGAAAAGTTTCCTTATCTTCCTCGAAAAACGGGCAGGAATCGTTTAAAGAAATTGTGATGTTTCGTAAACCACACTTGTGGTAAAAATCTTCCGGTGCGTTTTGGCTTTTTGCAGTGTTGATGTATGCAAGACGATGTTTACAAAACTGGCATGTTTTCAAAATGTTTTGATTCGATTTCGATTTTTTATCAACCGATGCAATTTTGCGAACGTAATGGATAACTGTATCCGAGTTCATTGCCAGCGCTTGTAAAACATTTCGCATCCGCAGCAGCAAATAGGCTTGTATTCCCATCACAACTGCGACAATCACCAGAAAAAAGTAAACTATATTTTGATCAAACATCAATTCCTGCATTCCATATTTCTCCTTTTTGAATCTATATATAGCGAAAAAAAGGCCGGTATTCGTGCGCTAATTCGCGTAATTTACAGGAAAAAGTTTTACTGAATTCCAGGCAATTTACATTTGTATAAAAATGAGGTAAAAATTATATTCCCGGCAAGTAAGTGAGGCAATATATGAAAAAAATTGAATTGAAAAAAAATCGAAAATTCCAAAAATATTGGTTGTTTCTTCGATTTTTTTTCTTATAATATCACCCCTATAAAAAGTGCCCTTGAGCATAAAAGCAATATGGAAAATTTCCTATTTATCGAAACCTATTAATGAAAGCGGTTTTAAAGAGGAAACAGAAACTATAGTAGGAGAGCGTCTATGGAATTTCCCGATCGCATGAGCCACAAAGTTGTGAGCCGGGTGGATCCAGTTTTTGAAGAAGTGTGCGAATTTTTAGAATTAGATAAAGAACAGATTGACTACCTTGTTTACGAAGATTTCGACGAAGTGGATTATACGATGTACGAAGATTTTGACGACGGTGATTCCGGTGAAACCTGGACCCCGGAACACCGCTTAATCGAAATCTATTATTATGATGGTACGCGGGAAGAAGTCGAAATCGAATTAGATTCCGAATTAGACGAAACGCTTAAACGGTTGCTTGGCGATCTTTAGAAATTTTGTAGTATCCCCTCTTTTATCTCACCATTTAAACGACAAAATTTAACAGTATCATTTTAGCCCACTCAGCATAAACTTCATGCGGAAAATAGAATCGAAGGAGTGCCGGGTTTGATTATCGAAATCCTGCCCCCTTCTACAGCATATTATGATTTGATAAAAAGAAGGAAATCTACGAAAAGTTTGGCGTCAAGGAATACTGGATTATTGATCCTAAAAAGTGCTGGATAGAAATTTACGCTTTAGAAAAGGGAAAATACCAACGGCACCAACGTGTAGAAAAATCCGGAGTAATTCAGTCCAAACTGTTAAAAGAATTTGAGATTGATTTAAAAGGTATCTTTTAAACGCTCTCTCCGTGCTACTTCTTCGCAACAGCCTTCACATTATCTTTCGGTACCAAAACAATTTCGATGCGGCGATTTTTGCTCCGCCCTGCCCTGGTTTTGTTGGAAGCGACCGGGTAGAATTCTGCCAGGCCAACAGCCTCCAACTTTTCCGGTGGGACTTTAACAGTCTCTTGCAAAAATCTTACGACATTGGTGGCACGGGCAGTGGAAAGCTCCCAATTACTGGGAAATTCTTCTTGCAGCCGGGGATGGATCGGTACATTGTCGGTATGCCCCTCTACCCGGATAATTTTATCATCAACTTCTCGAATAATATTCCCTACGCGCCCCAGAACTTTCAGGCCAGCGTCCGTTAAATTAGCCTTTCCTGAGGGGAATAAAATTTTATCGGCTAACTGCACGGAAAGCCTGTCAGCAAGCTGGGTAATTTCGATTTCTTTCTGTTCAATTTCGCTTTTTAACTCCTCTACCAGCTTGTTTTGCGCTTCATTTAATTGTTTAATCTCCGCTTCTTTTTCTGCGGAGATTTTAGCAACTTTTTCTTCCAATTCTTTGGATAGCTGGGCATTTTTGTTCTCTAAACTTTCTGCTCTAAATTCCAAATCGTTTATCTTTTCTTCTAATAAAGCAACTTTTTCTTTGCCATGTTGATCTTCAATATAATAATATCCTCCTGCAACTAAAGACGCTAACAATAGTACTAACAGAAAAAAAACGGATAGTTTCATTGTCGCTCCTCCGGTGTTTGATGATACAACCTACAACACGTTTATAAAAATCGTGTTGCGTTATTGAAATAGCTCAATTGGCATTCAACTTATCAAAACTTCATAAAAGAATCAAGATTCCTACAAAAAGCGGAATTTAAATGTAAATTCAGTAACTTCCTTTTCTTAGCTTGTGTAATCTACAAACAGTTGCTTAAATCCATAAGAAAGAGGAGGCATAAATGACAAATCCGCTGGTATAAAAGCCTTCCGAAAATCGCTCCCCGGCAGCGCTTTTTTTTAACATTTCTGCCGATGGCAACATGGCCGGCTACCAACACCAAATTCCTGATGACATAGATTGGCCGCGCCCGCAAAAGGCACATTTGACGAGAGAAGAAGCGCATCAAAAATTGGATGTGTTATCCATCCGGACGGGAACGCTTGCAAAAAGAGCTGGCGATAGCCCACCGGTGCAAATGCGGTTATTGCCGAAAGAAAGCCCCCATATTCCCGGCTACGATATTGCCGGTATCTGCATTCCGGCGAAGGAAGCCGGCGGCGATTATTATGATTTTATGTAGATTGAGGCTGCAAATAGTAAGCTTAAGCTGCAATAAAGAGAACTACAACAAGATTAATTTTGAGTTTTATTTCCCCGGCTGATGTTCATCCCGGAGCAAATCAAAAACGGTTTTTACCGGGTTGAAGGTAATCAGCGGCACTTCCACAAAAATCGTATTCCAAAAGGCCATACCACCGTTCCATAAACCGGGGTATTCCAGGGCAAATAACTCCCTGCCATTACTTGACTTACGAGAAATAAAACAGCTTTCCTCATCGCGATATTCTAACAAATCGAATGGATCGCCGCGAAAATCCCGCAGCCCGCAAACAAGATCCACCGGGCTAAAGTGAGTGGAAGATTCCAAAACACGTCGCTGTTGCTCATTTCCCTTATCAATTTGAGACGTTTCCACAAGCTGCAACGATTGAACCCCGGATGTATCAATTACCCAAAAGGGGCCGCCACCCGGTTCGCCCTGGTTTTTCACCATACCGCAAACTCGCAACGGGCGATTTAATTTCGCAAACAAAAATTCGACCTGGGTATTTTGATCTGCCGTCTCAATATTGGCCGGTATATCAAGGGATAAAATTGTTTTGGCAAAATCACATATTTCGGAGATTAAGGCGCTATTAGCGGTACCTGTGGAGAGTTTTTCAAGATACCCGAAAATCCTATTTTGCACTTCAATTAAATATCCCCCTAACACCATTTTGTAGTGATAGGTCTCTCCTTTTAAGCGGTCCGGCACCACATTGTCGATATTTTTGATAAAGACAATATCGCCTTGCAAATCATTTATATTTTCCAACAGTGCACCGTGGCCGCCGGGACGAAAATGTAAGGTTTCGTTCGATTCTCGAAAGGGCATTTTATTCTCATCGACGGCGATTGTGTCTGTCGAAGGCTTTTGGTACATCCATTGAACTTCGAAGCGAAGATCGTCGCTTTCAAGGCGAGTGCTGGCATTTTCAACGATGTCTTTAGCGCTTTTTTCATTCTCGGGAGAATTCGATATTGTGAAACAAATTCGTGCCACGCCGCTGGCGTCTTTGGCGTAAGTCGCAGCTTCTGCCAATTGTTCTTCAAATGCACTACGGTTTCCTTCGGGATATTTGTGGAAGGCAATTGCACCCTTCGATAAATTGGCGTAATTCAATCCGGAAGGAGAAAGGAGTGTATCAATAATTGGGTCGAATTGTTCTTCTCGAATTAACGTTTCGGTATCCGTTCCCTGCTTTGCAAGCGCGGCGTTTAGATCATCATAAAACGCGAACTTTTTAATGTTTGCAAAAAACCAGAGAAATTTTTCTACATCATCGTTTCCATTTTGTGCTGCTTGTGATAGCGTTTTTTTTGAAGCCCCTTTAAAATCATTCCGCACGGTAAGCAACGATTTAAACATGCGAGTAGCCGCCCCGGATGCTGGCGTAAATTTTGTAATTCTGCCCGTTGCGGCTGTTTCCTTGAAGATTGATTTTAGTCGATCATGGACATTTTCTTCAATTCTGACAATGCCATCGCCAATGATACAAGCTCGATCTAAATTCGCAAACGGAATTCCTTTTCTCAACATTTCTATTTGCCATATAGCTGTTTCTTTGGAAATTCCTCGTGATTGAATGTCTTCTAAATCCTGGTCGTTAAATATCGTATTCGCCATTGTTCTTTTCCATAAATTTAAAAATAGCAAGGCCATTATGGGCAAAACGATTAAACAACTTAGAGGCTGTTTGGAAATTCGCCACTAAGGCACGAAGTCTCAAAGAATCACAAAAAAATATTGAAAATACTTCGTGAAACTTGGTGTTTTGGTGGCTTAGTGGCATAAAATTAGATTTTTCAAACACGCTCTTAGAGAAAAAAATAGTTTTACCCAAAATAGTTTTGCCTTTAAAATTCAAGTTATTTTAAAAATGATCGTTTTAATAATTTCGAAAAGCCAATATAACTTTTGGCTTAAGCACTTCAAACAATTTGATAAAAATAAAATTATCGAATAAAAAATTCGTGTAAAATGCTAACAATTACGAATATCAATTTTTATTAATCCCTTGACATTCTTGGCGAATGGTTGTTTGTTATTAAGGCACAGGGAGTTTCGCAAAAAACGATGAAATCATTTAAAATCAATTCCTTATTATTATTTTATTTTTTAAATAAACTTCGCTAAATAGTACGAATAATCAATAATTAAACACGTAACCGAAGGAGTTATTTTATGTTCGATACAACCAATTTTCCCGGCGCCAGGAAATATTGGCACCAAGGAAAGCTGTATGATTGGAATACAACGGCAGTACATGTAATGTCCCATGCGCTGCACTATGGCAGCAGCGTTTTTGAGGGAATTCGCGCGTATGAAACGGAAAAAGGCCCGGCAATTTTTCGCCTGCCGGAACACATCGACCGTTTATTTGTGTCCGCAGAGGCAATTAATATGGAAGTGCCCTACAGCAAAGAAGAAATCATAGAAGTGTGCCGGATGATTGTAAGGGAAAACCGTTTGCACAGTGCTTACGTTCGCCCGAATCTTTTTTATAGCTACGGCAACCTGGGGCTTACCCCCAAGTTTAGCCCGGTGGAATTAACTATCGGTTGTTGGGAATGGGGGACGTATCTTGGTGCAGATGGTGTGGCGAATGGAGTGCACGTTCTGCTGTTGCCGTGGAAACGGTTTCATCCGTCGCAAATAAATGCCTCTGTAAAACTGGGTGGGATTTATGTTCAATCGAACATTTTCGCCAGCTACGCTCGCAAAGAAGGGTTTGACGAAGCCGTGTTCTTAAACCTGGAAAATCGTGTATCGGAAGGCCCCGGTGAAAATATTTTGATCGTGAAAGACGGTGTAATCAGCACTAACGATAAAAGCGAATCGGTACTGGAAGGTCTCACCCGAACCTCCATTCTGGAACTGGCTAACGATTTAGGCTATCAAACGGAAATCAAACCGATTACCGTAGAAGATTTTTTAACTGCCGATGAAGCCTTTTTTACCGGCACCGCTGCCGAAGTTACTCCCATCACAAAAATAACCGATGGCCGCAACAAAGACCAGCCAAAAGACACCTGGAAAACACACACGCTTGGTAATGGTAAACCCGGGGCAATCTCATCAAAACTTGCAACTCTTTACGCCGAAATTGTGCGCGGCAAACACCCCGAATACGACCATTGGCTAACCTACGTTTACGACAGCCGCGAAGATGCTATCGCCGCTTTTCAAAATAATCAGCTCGATAAAGTTGAAGACGAGCAAATTCCCGGTTACTAAACTGCTATAAATTTTGAGCTGTGTTTGTTTTGGAGTAGTGGAGTGCTGGAATGTTGAATTTTATATCATTACTCCTCCAATACTCCTTGTAAGTTCAAAAAAATCAATACTTAAAAGAAGGAAAAAGAGACATGCCTGCAATTTCCCAACGTGCCCGCGAGATGCCTCCCTCACCGATTAGAAAGCTGGTTCCCTACGCCGAAGATGCTAAAAAACGGGGCAACAAAGTGTATCATTTAAACATTGGGCAGCCGGATATTCCCACCCCAAAAGTAATGATGGATGCCTTTCGCAACCATGATGTTACCGTGCTTGCCTACGGCCACTCTGCCGGGTTGTGGGAATACCGCGAAGGTTTGGCAAAATATTATCAAAAATTTGACATAAACGTTAGCAAAGAACAGATTTTAGTGACGACTGCCGGCAGCGAGGCCATCATTTTCGTGATGATGGCGACCATGGATCCCGGCGATGAAGTACTGGTTCCCGAACCATTCTATACCAATTATAATGGATTTGCAATCGAAGCCGGCGTTAAAGTCGTTCCGATTACCTGCAAAGCGGAAGACGGGTTTAAACTCCCTTCCGACGAAGAAATCCACGCAAAAATCACTCCCCGCACGCGTGCGATTATGATTTGCAATCCCAACAATCCGACCGGTTACGTTTACAGTTGGGAAGAGCTGCAACGCTTGCGAGAGTTAGTGCTGGAATACGACCTGTTCTTTTTCTCCGATGAAGTATATCGCGAATTCGTTTACGATGGCGGCAAACACCATTCCGTAATGCATTTGAATGGCCTGGAAGATCGTGCTGTGCTGTTAGATAGTATTTCCAAACGCTACAGCGCTTGCGGTGCGCGTATCGGTTGCCTGGTAACGAAAAACAAGGAGATTCTGGAATCCTCGCTGCGATTCGGGCAAGCCCGCCTTTGCCCGCCCACGATGGAACAAATTGCTGCCATCGCTGCGCTAGATACGCCGCAATCCTATTTTGATGAAGTGATGGATGAATATCGCCAGCGGCGTGACGTGGTGTTCGAATCGCTATCCAAAATTCCCGGTGTTGTTGGCCAAAAACCACCCGGGGCGTTTTATACCATTGTCAAGCTGCCGATCGATGACGCCGATAAATTCTGCACCTGGCTGCTCCAGGATTTTCACGATAATAACGAAACCGTGATGCTGGCGCCTGCCGGTGGGTTTTACGCCACACCCGGTTTGGGGCAAAATGAGGTGCGCATCGCATTTGTGCTAAACACCGCCGCGATGAAACGTTCCATGGAGATTTTGGAAAAGGCGTTACAGGTTTACCCCGGCAGGATAAGCGAATAGCAGTAGATAATCCATCAATGGAATCCATTCAACTAAATCTATCGGCCCTGGGAATAGCGTTTGGAGCGCTCCAGGGCTATTTTCTTGCAGCTATTTTATTCTGGCACCGGAAAGGCAATCGCGTTGCCAACAGATGCCTGGCAGCGCTCGTTTTGGTCATTTCACTTCAGTTAACCGACACCTGTTTTTCCCTTTCCGGTGCTTTAGTACGGTGGCCGCATCTCATCTATTTAACTCGCCCGCTGTGGTTTCTCATTGCCCCGCTTTTGTATTTTTATATTAAATTGATGGTGCAAACACCGGTAAAATTTTCTTCCAGGGATTTGCTTCATCTAACTCCGATGCTGTTGTCGATCATCAGTATTTCCGATTTTTACTTTCTTTCCGCAAACGCAAAACTATCTCAATACACCTCTCTTTACAAGCTTAGCGAGCCTTCCGCTCTTATGTTGTTCTACTGGAATTTGTATACTGCCCAGGTGTTGATTTATGTTGGATTGTCGATTCGCCGCTTGTATCGTTATGAAAAACAGGTAAAACCGCAATCCGCAAATTCAAATCCCATTCAACTAAACTGGCTTAAACGGCTGTTAAACGTATTCGCGATTTACCTGGTTTTTTCGATGATTACGATTTTGTTCTTAACCGTCAAACGCACTTATATTTCGTTTTTTGATTATACCTCGATTTGCATTTTGGCAATTTTCGTTCATAGCATCGCCATCATTGCCATCCGGCAGCCGGAGAAATTATTCCCGGTACTGGAGCGTTTGAAAGAAAAATACCGCCATTCCGCGCTATCGGATTCCATCCGAAAAGAATATACCGGGCGCTTAAATTCGGTTATGGAGAATGAGCGGCCTTATCTAAACAGCGAGTTAAAGTTGGGCGATTTGGCTGCAACATTGAACATGCTTCCTCACCATCTCTCTCAAATTATCAACCAGGAATTGAAGTCGAATTTTTATGACTTTGTAAATGAATACCGGGTTAAAGAAGCCCAAAAACGCCTCACTGATCCCGCCTCCCAATCCTTTACAATTGAAGGCATTGCTCTCGATGTCGGCTTCAAAAGCAGGGCATCTTTCTACCGGGTATTTAAAAAGATGACCGGTAAAACTCCGACTCAATATATTGAATCGATGAAAGTGCTCCAATTAACTTGATACTGTAGATGAGGTAAATTGTTTTAACTAGGGCCTGCTGAATAAATCTTTAGTCATTAAAAAACAATAAGTTAGATTCTCAGATCTTTTGAATAGGTGCAAGGTTTTGACACATATACCCTCAAAAACCTTGCACCAAAAATATAAATGTTGTAATTGAATGTTGAAAAAGCATAGCATAGCACCTCGTCGAGTTTAATAAAAACAAGTACTTAGCGCAAAACAAAATTTCTAACTAACAGATTTAGACTTTTTCAGCAGACCCTAACTAATTTAACTATTATTAGGTTTGGACTTTTGACAAAAATGCCCTAAGTCGTTAAAAAACAACAGGTCAGTGCTGCAAGACAAAGTCTATAAAAAACAATAACTTAAGCCCAAAGTGTCAAAAGTCCAAATTAGGTATGTTGTAATAATAAACAATTGGAATATTTTTTTAAATGTTCTCTTTATTCCAACTTTCTAATCTTTGATTGTTGCATATCTACAATGTGAAATCAAGGACGATTTCACCCCTATTCTTAACACTTCCATCTTTCGCTTCATATAATATTGGATATGTCCCAGAAATAGGCTTTTCAAGCATTACTTCCCCAACTAATTCGTCTTTAGATAAATCTTTATCAAAAATCTTTATACGGATTGGCTTGTTTCCATTAGTATTAATTTCAAATTTCGCATTAAATTGTGGATGATTATTATCCCGTATTCTATCTGTATTACCAACTAACTCATTGCCAATAAATACTTGTAACCAACAATCAGTTTCAGAGAAAGAATCTAACTTTGGTAAACCATTTATTTGCTTTATTATTAAAATTGCTGTTGGTTCTTTCTTTTCAGTTTTCTCTATGGGGGCATTTAGGAAATAACCTATTTCAACAATTTCATTATTTTTGAAACTATAAGTCACAATTATATCTCCGCCAGATGGACAGCAGTTAGCATCATCCTCATTGTATGCCGGAAAATTATGGAATATGTTTGTCTTTGTAATTTCTAATCGGTCTTTTCCACGATAAAATTTACGTATATTGGAATTCAATTCAGGCAATTTATGTAAAACTAATTCGTATTCATTTAACTCAAAAAATGCAAGATTAGCGTATGAACCGGTACCTTCCGATTTCCAATAAATATAAATTTCAATATTATCATCATTGTCAAAATCAGTAATGCCTGACTTGATAATACCTGTTCTATCCATCATTTCTTCTTTTTTAATAATTGTATTATTGACATTAATTTCCAAGGAATAATGAAGCCATTTTTCACTTTTGCCTTTCTTAAATTGTATATCTTTGCTGATCTCAGAAATAGTTATTCTAGCTCCATCGTACTCATATTCTTCACGATAATCGGGTTTACCAATTTGGCAGTATGAAAAATTTGTATAAAAAAGTAGAAAAGCCGAAATTAACATTGAAAAAATATATCTATCCATAATCAGGCTCCTTTTGAAATGATAAGTATCATGAATTATGTTAGGAATAATTCATTAATCGTATTGCTATTCCAGAACTTGAATTTATTACAGTAAATAATCAACGAATATTTTAAGCTCACATATTTCAAGATTATTGTTTCTATCATGGATATTTATGTCTCACCCTATCCGGTGAGAGTATATCGCAGAAACTTCGCAATTTCTCCGTCGTGAGATGCTTAACCTTAAACTCAAGAAAGGAGATTGCGATGAAGCATCAGTTTCTGTTATCTAACAAATGGTTTTTAATTTGGATGGTTGTTGTCGGGATTTCTGCGGCAGTAAATGCCCAAAATTTTGTACGAGTGACGGACACTTCCAACCCGATTGTAACTGTCAGCCTCGATGATTACTGGACCGGCGCTGCCTGGGTCGATTACGACGGTGATAATGACCTGGATTTGTTTTTAATCAACCGGATTCCGGGAATCTCTCCGCGCCGCAATAAGCTGTTCCGCAATGATGACCCTTCGACAGGTTCGGAATGGAATTTTACGGAGATTACTGACGGTATTCTCGTTAACGATTTCGGGTTTTGGTTTGGCACCAGTTGGGCGGATTATGATAATGACGGTGATTTGGATTGCCATGTCGCCGGATTTCCCTCCCGATTGTACAGCAATAACGGAGATGGTTCTTTCAATAGAATCAATAGCGGGGCAATTGCCGCAGGAAACCTCGGCGGCATTGGTACTGCCTGGAGCGATTATGACAATGATGGCAATCTGGATTTAGTGATTGTATGGCCAAGCTGGCTGCAAGGGCCGCCTTCCGTTGGCCCGCCGCGCCCGCCGCACCTGTTCAAAAGTGACGGAGCACCGAATTACACATTTACTAAAATCAACACCGGGCCGATTGTTGCGCATGGAAACGATACTTATCTCCATCCATCGTGGTATGATTACGACGATGATGGCGACCAGGATTTGTTTATTGGCCGGGGTGCCGGAACGCCGCAAACCGATCTTATGTATCGCAATCTGTTGAGCGAAAGTGGTACGGCGAATTTCGAAACGTTAGCCGGCGCCGCCTTTGCAGCCGAACCGTTAGAAGGCCAGCATTGGAATTTTATCGACATTGACAACGATGGCGATTTGGATGTTTTTGCTACGAGTTGGGCCAACACCGGTCCGCCCTTCGATCCCGAACCAAACCGGTTGTTTCGTAACGACGACGATAATTTCGTAAAAATCGAAAGCGGACTGATTGTCACTGATGAAGATCCTTCGGTAACCAACGTTTGGGGCGATTATGACAACGATGGCGATATCGACTGCATCGTTACCACAGATTCGACCTACGCGCTAAACTTGTATTCCAACAATGGCGATGGCACATTTGAAAAAATCACCACCGGAGATTTACCGAATACGGTTTTGCACCAGAGTTGCGCAACCGTCGGTGATTACGATAATGATGGCGATTTGGATATTTTTGTCGCCGGTGATCACGATAACAGCGCGTTATTCCGCAACGATCTTGCGAACGGTAATAATTGGGTAAAACTCCGGCTAATCGGAACCTCCGCCAATCGCAGCGGTATCGGGGCAAAAGTTCGGGCAAAAGCGATCATCAATGGCCAGCCGGTTTGGCAGCGCCGCGATCTATCGGCAGCGAATAGTTTTTTCGGGCATAATAGCCTCAACATCCACCTCGGTTTTGGCGATGCCGCTGTTATCGACACCTTAAAGTTAGAATGGCCTTCCGGCAGCGTGGATATTCACACCAATGTTCCGCTAAATCTTTTCTACTCCGCAGAAGAAGGCCAGGGGCTGGGGCCGCTTACCGGCATCAAAGAAGGCGACTCCGGCAGCATTCTTCCCCAGGACTTTCAGCTAAATCAAAATTTCCCCAATCCGTTTAACCCCAGCACAATCATCGAATTTGCCTTGCCGGAACCGGCGCATGTACGAATGGAAGTTTACGATTTAGCTGGCCACAGTATTTTAACGCTTCTTAATGAATATCAAAGCGCTGGTATCCACCGGGTGCAATTCGACGCTGGCGGATTGGCTTCCGGAATTTATTTTTACCGATTGAGAGCCGGGCAATTTCAAAGTATAAAGAAAATGGTTTATATGCGATAATGCTCACTTTCAAACAAGAGCGCCAGGCTTCAGTTTGACAAAACGCTAAGGTAATGTGCAAAGAGAGTCATCTAAGGAGTGTCAAATTTCAGTTTGGCACTCCCGATACTTTCTAAAATAAATGATTTCCGTATTTGTGAAATGAATCTGCTCAATTTGCATTTTTTGAACCAAATTTTTTTTTGGTTCTCCTCAGGGGACGTAATTGAAACGTATGGAGTTCTGTATCTAATCATATTCTATATACCCTTTATTAAGGATAACCGGTAACGGGCTTTCTTTTTCTTAAAGTCCTTACAGCAATGAATTCATGGAAGAATCAATGTTTAAAAGGGATTGATATGCGTTTTTCTTCACTGTTTGCCTCACTAAGGCTTAAGCCAATCGTACAAAACATCATTGCGATAGCGCTATTTGATGTCGCAGTTAACAAACCGAAAACGATTGATAGGAAAAAATTAGATTCAATTTTTGCTGAGAGCTTGGAAATTGCCGCACAAGGAATTATCAGTAGCGAAAACACCAGGCGAAAAATGCAGCGGGCGTTTCGCAAGAACAACCTTAAGCGGACGATGCAAAAACACCGCGCTGATGGGCAAATTTTCGACCGTGATTATTTTGAAGAAACCTTTTCGAATGTAATCAGCGAGCGGAATGCTCAAAAAATTGTTAGCGCTTTTTTAGATCATTTTGTGCTGCGAATTTCCGATGACGCCGAATTGTCAGAGGCATTGGTATTGCGATATCTTGAAGATATTGTCAAAACAAAATGGATCCTGCAAGGAGAAGCGTTAAATGAAATAAACGGTTTTATTAACGAAATAAAAAACAGCCAGGAGCAAAGTGACACTAAAGCGACAACGGAAAAGCCAAAGGCAAAGAAGACGAGGAAAAAAAGAACGCTTAAAAAAACAAGCAAACCGAAGGCCAGTGCAGCTGTAGAAAACACCACCGCCGAAACCGAAGAAATTGCGATTGAAAACTTGAGCTTGCCGGAAGAAACGACTGAAGTGAAAGAAGATGCTCAAACAGTTGGCAATGCATCAAACACACCGGTTTCTGAAACAGATCATGTGGAAAAAACGGAGATTACAGCAGCAGAAAATGATTTACCAAACGCCGAAAGCGAAATAGAAGAAGAATTACCGATCAATTTAGAAGAACTTCCTGTTATCGAAGAAGATTCGGAAGATGATTCTATTGAGTCGCTTATGCAAGCGATTGAAGAGAAGGTTGAGGAGCAAAAATCACAACCGGCCGTTGAGAATTTACCACAACCCTCACCGCCAAATGAAGCTGAGAATCTCTTAAAAACAGATATTGATATTGATGAAGATGGTGATGAAACCTTTATAGGTGAAATAAAAACCGCTACCCAATGGGAAACAGCGGTGGACATGGAAGAAGATGATGATGAAACATTTTTAGGCGACATAGAGACAACCACCAATCACGAGCCACGTACCGAAGTTTCTCCTGAGCTTAACGCGGGGCAAACCGTTGACGAAGGCGAAAAAGAGCCTCCCATCCAAACCGAAACTCCCGAGGGTCCCTCTCCGAACAGCACCAATGCCCCGGAAAAACCTGACGCACCTACTGATTTTTCAGAAACGCCAAAATTAACGGATAACGATGAAGAGGAAGAAGACAATATCTTCGCCGAAAAAATGAGCGAATTGATCCTGAAAGGATTCGACGATTTAGATGATGACGATGATGAATTTTTTACCAATACTTTGGATTTGGGATTAACTGGCCATAGAACAGGAGTCGAATCTGTCTCTTATACACATCTC
>CAXHHS010000020.1:0-19311 GCA_964015645.1 uncultured bacterium | reverse complement strand
ATCAATGTAACGAATCTCCTGCTGGCGCGGGCGCTGACGCGGGAGAAGGAATTTGCCGTTCGCGTCGCAATTGGTTCCGGACGGTCTCGGTTGGTCCGCCAGCTGCTCATCGAAAGCTGCCTGCTTTCCCTTTCCGGCGGTATTCTGGGGCTGGCAGTTGCATACTGGTCTGTCGATCTGCTCACAAATATGATCCGCGCCGATTTACCAAATTGGATTACGGTTGAGGTTGATCCGGGAGTATTGGGATTTACATTTGCGATTGCCGTGCTTGCCGGGCTGGTTGTTGGCATTTTTCCGGTTTGGCATTCGTACAGGAGCAATATGACACAGGTGCTAAAAGAAGGAAAAAGCGGCAGCGGCGGCCGGCAGCGCAGGCTTCTATATAATGGATTGATCGTAACCGAAAAAGTATTGGCGATTGTGCTGCTGATTGGCGCCGGTTTAATGGTAAAGAGTTTTATCAATATGCAGCAAGTGCCGATGGGTTTTCGCTCTGAGA
This sequence comes from uncultured bacterium, assembly GCA_964015645.1. GTDB lineage: Bacteria > Calditrichota > Calditrichia > RBG-13-44-9 > J075 > CAXHHS01. The sequence goes on along the minus strand of CAXHHS010000020.1, from coordinate 18,809 downwards.
ACCTCTCAACGTTCCGGGTTGCACTTGGTTGGAAAGCGTACCAGGGACCAGAACGTAAGGTAGCATATTACAGTCAATTGCTTGAGCAAGTTGCGGCTATGCCGGAGGTTGAAGCGGTGACGATGACCAGTAATCCGCCCTTTTGCCCTCATGAACAGAAATCAACATTTACCGTGGAAGGCCAATCGATTTATGAGCTGCAGAAAAACCCCTTCATCAATTATAAACGGATTGCACCGAATTATTTTCAGGTGATGCAGATTGAATTGCTGGAAGGCCGGGTTTTCAATGAATTTGATGTTCAGGAATCAACACCGGTAACCATTATCAATGAGAAGCTCGCCCGCAGCCTGTGGCCGGACGGCAGCGCCATTGGACAAAAGATAAAGTTCCAGGAGCCGGATTCGGAATGGCCGTATATGACGGTAGTCGGTGTTACCCAGAATGTATTACATGACCATCTAACAAGCGAACCGGGATATGATATTTATTATCCTTATTTTCAAACCCCACTTCTTTCGCAATATATAATCTACAAATCCCAATCCCCGCAATCAGAATTACGGCCAAAGTTGGATGACATTGTGTTGGGCATCGATCCGGAGCAATGCGCCTACGATTTTCAAACGATGGATGACCGGATTGACAGCAAAATTTGGCAAAAAACCGTTACCAGTACCTTGTTTGGGGCATTTGGGTTTCTGGCAGCAATTTTAGCGGCAATCGGTGTTTTTAGTGTTATGTCTTATACCGTCAGCCGACGCACTAAGGAAATGGGGATTCGCCGGGTATTTGGCGCTGGATCTATAGATGTTTTTAATATGATTATGAAGGAAACACTTAAGCTAACAGCAATAAGCGTGGTTGCCGGGATTGGTTTGTCGCTGTTTCTGACAAATTTCATGGATGGCATTCTTTATAATGTCAGCACAAGAGATCCCTACATATTTTTCCTGGTTCCTGTTGTTCTGGCGATCATTGCATTTTTAGCTGCAATTGCGCCCGCCTTCCGGGCATCACGCGTTCAACCGGCCATGGCATTGCGGCATGAGTGATATATTATTGGAATGCGGAGTGTTTTTCAAAAACTCCCTACTGATAATGTCACATCCGCCATTGCCCAGGCGGTTTCGAATTGCTGTTGAGCGGCTTCCGCTTCTGCGGTTTTGTTCTGTGCCTTTAAACTTTCTGTTAGGCCAAAAAGCGACCAGCCATTACGGGGATTCTTTTCCAAATCTTTCCGGAATATAGCTTCTGCTTCCGCTGGTTTTCCTGCTTCTAACAGCGCACCGCCAAGCGTTTGGCGCACGGGATAATACCAGTAGGGCGGTTCCATGTAGGGCAATTTATCCTGGTTTTCGATGGCGGTTTTTAGATAGCTTACTTTCATATCGGTTTCGCCGCGCAAACCGGCGACTTCTGCTGCTAAAACATCATTAGCAATCCCTACTAATGAGGCGCCATAAAAAAACGGCTGCTCCAGTTTTTGAATCGCTTCCGTTTTTGAAAGCGAATCGAGAATCGCTGCGGCAGCGGCTGCATCTTTTAGCTGGTTTTTTCCGGCGAAGGCCAGGCCGCGGGTGTAATACCACATGGCGGTTTCGTACTTAAACTCTTCCGGTGGCTGTGGAGCGGCGAGGATTTCGTCCCACTTTTGGAAACGCGCCAAAGTGAATAGCGGAATAGGCAAAAAGGTTTCCAGCGAGGGAAATTCTTTCACCTGCTCTTTGGCAACATTTTTAACCAGTCGCTGCGAAGCATCGATGGACATTGCGCTGCGGCCCTCGATACCGGAGGTAAACCACAGGAAATGAATATTGTGCGGATAATACAACGCCGGATAAAACCCCTGGGCATTACATTGGGCGATGTAAGACTCATCTGCCGCGGCGGCGCGTATGTTGGCTTCTGTTGCATCGTTGTAGCGGCCGATTCGCAGGTATATGTGCGACGGCATGTGCACCAGATGCCCGGCATCCGGCACCAAATCGCCCAGGCGATCCGCCGGCGCTTCTCCGCGCTCCGGCGAATCGGAGGCTTCCACCGCGTGAATGTAATAATGGTTTGCGCCGGGATGGTTGGGATTGCGATCCAAAACGGATTCCAGAGTTGCGATAATTTCTTTGGTTTCTTCTTTCGGTTGGCCGTCTTCCAGCCAGTAATCCCAGGGAATGAGATCCATCAGGGATTCGGCGAAAATAGTTGCAGCATCCAAATCATCAGGGTAGTTTTGAATAACTTCGCGCATGGCGTTTGCGAAGGCCAAATCCAGCTCGCCGCGATCTTCCACTGCTTCTGCGGCATAGCGTTTTTCCAATGCTGCAATGTAGGCTTTTTCCCTGTCGCTGGCATGGACAGCCGCTTGTTTCGCTTTTTGCAGCAAGGCGTAGGCTTCCGGCACGTCCTTGTCATCCATCGGTTTGTTGATGTTGGGGCCTAACGCCAGCGACGCTCCCCAGTAAGCCATCGCGCAGGTGGAGTCCAGGCGGGCGGCTTCTTTAAACGAGCGAATCGCTTCTGCGTGATTAAAACCGTAGAGCAATTTTAATCCCTGGTCAAAATACTGCTGCGCCAAATCGGAATTGGTTGTAACGCTGTGATGATAATCCCCCATATTCTCAAACAACGGCGCCGTGCGGTCATCATCAACCGTTGTTTTTGGGCACCCGGTTGCGAAAGCCAACCAAATCAAACCCATTAAAACGATAAATAACTTTGCCATAACGTTCCCCCTGTGGTTTAAAAATTTATTTTTATGTGTCCTCTACGAGGATAGGTAATGATGTGGCACATTTTTACTACAAAAATGAAACATCTACGATGTTTTCCTGATGCGACGACCATAATTCCTCCGCTGCTGTCTAATTAACCTCGTAGAGATTTTATTATTGTAGATATGATAGCGCCTCTTGGATTTTTAATCCTCGTAGAGGATTTATATTGATGTTTCATACATATTCTGTTTATTTCGTGTGTTTCGTAGGCAAAAGAGAAAGCCTACTTCCCAAAACAGTACAACGCCTTAACTGTACGAATGTAAATCCGGCCATTTGCAATTGCTGGGGTGGCATAACACTGTTCCGCGAGATCATTAACGGCAGTTACTTCCAAACTGCCATCCGGGTTTAGCACACTGATTTTCCCTTTGCGGCTGACCATAAATACTTTTCCATCGGCGGCAACCGGGGAGGCGTAGTATTGATCGTTGGCACCTTTTAGCCGCCCTTGTTTAATCACTTCGCCGGTTTCTGGTTTAAAAGAGGTTGCAATACCGCCATCGTTAATCATATAAAGCACATTTTTGTATAGTAACGGAGAGGGCAGTTGCGGCACGGATTTACGATATTGCCAGAGCAAATTATGCTCCGTCATGTCGCCGTTGCCGCCGAGACGGATGGCCAGCATTCCATTTAAACTTGCTAGCGCTGCTCGAAAATATGCCCAATCGCCAGCGTTTAATACGCTGTCGCCATCAAGATCGACAAAGCTAAACCAATTGCTGGCAGGCATTTCCGGCATTTCGGCCTTGCTGATAACGCCGTTACCGTCGGCATCCTGGGTAGCGAGGGTTTCTTCGAATGGCGGTAATTCAACCTGGTTTTCCGGCTGGTTTAACGGAGAGCCGTAGCCGTTGATATATAAAACATCATCTTTCATCACCGGCGTAGATTTCATCTCAAAGGAAAGCCCGCGCACCCACCAAATTTTTTCGCCGGTTTCCGGGGAATACGCTGTTAGCAAAAAAGAGCCGGGAACGACGACCTGGATTTCGCCAGCCTCCGTTTGATAGAGTACCGGCGTGCAATGGCCGCTTTTCGCTTCGCGGCGTTCGGTATGCCAAAGCTGTTTGCCGGTATTTTTATCCAGCGCTATGATATAGGAATTGGTGCTTTGATCGCTTACGAAAATCAATTTATCTTCTACTAAAATCGGTGATGCGCCCATGCCGTACACATTGTCGAACGGGCCGAGTGGATGCTGCCAGAGTTCATTGCCGTCGAGGTCGTAGGCCAACAATCCGAAATCCTGGAAAAACACATACACATTGCTGCCATCGGTAACCGGCGATGCTGCCGCCGGAGAGCTGCGATAATCGACATGCTCTTCCCGCAGACGCGGCGCTGTTTTTTGCCAGCGAATTTCGCCTGTGTTTCGATTGAGGCAAATCGTTAAGAGCGTGTTTTTATCAACGGCGGTGAGAAATATATAATCTGTGGTTAACACCGGCGAGGAATGGCCGGGTGGCAACGCGGTTTTCCAAACCAGGTTTTTCTCCTGACCAAACTCCGCAGGAAGCTTACCGGTTTCGCTAACGCCGCTGCCATTCGGACCACGGAATTGCGACCAATCGTTACTGTTAATATTTCCTGTGAACAACAAAATCGCCAACGCAACCATACTAAAGCGTATACAAATCACTCTTTCAAAAATTAACCGCATATTTGCTCCTATGATTTTTGTATCCCTCTCCCGGAGAACTAAATCCCCGATCCTCCGGCTCTCCGATTCCCCGATTCCGTTTCGCAGAAAAGATTAAAGCTCTTTCACCCTGATATTTCGAAAATAAATCGGCGCGCCGGCATGTTTGCCCTGGAAACCAATATGCCCCATCGTTGGTAGCTCCGCTTTCGGTTTGCTAAGCCAGGGAGGAATTTCGCTGCCGTCAGGATTGGTTTTAGCGCTGGTCCACTGTTTCATGTTCATTTCGTTTACCTGCTCGCCATTGAGTACTACCGTGATGATACTGTCGCGGCAGGTAATGGTGTAATGATTCCATTCTCCCGGTTTTTTGACCAGGCTTTTGCTGGCCGGGCTATGCCCAAAGATTGCGCCGCAGTGCCAGGTTTTTGGGGAAGCCGCCCACTTCTCCGCATAGTCATCGGCAATCTGGATTTCGACTGAGTTGGGAATCCAGTTATCCGTATCGCTGCAATAAACGATCACGCCGCTGTTGGTGCCTTCTTCGGTTTTAAATTCCAGGTCGATGGTAAAATTATCATAGGATTTTTTCGTCCAGATATTTTGATCTTCGCTGGCGGTCAGGATGCCGTTTTCAAACGTCCATATGCCTTCCGGATAAATTGCATTCGATAAGTCTGCTGCAAATAAATCCGTCCATTCTTCGGCTTCTGAAATCGTTTTCGATGGTATTTCTTTTTCTTGAGCGCAAAGCAAAATAAGCATCGAAAAACAACACATCAGGGTTAAGCAGGTAATTTTTCTCATTTTATGCCTCATTAATCAACTTTGCCAACCCAGCGCGATATTGATGAAAGGAATCGATGATATTCCATGCAGGATTCTCGCTCGTTTCTTCCTCTATTCCTCATCTTTTGAAATTCAATGTAACCAAAGCGGTTGAGAAAATCAAATTTGGAGGTAGAAGTACACGGCTTCTCATAAAAATCTAGGGAGCGGCACACGCCGACGTTGATTAATATGAGACAGACAGGATTGCTAATAAATGACACCAGGGCATCCCATAACGATGCACTGCAAATTTTACCTATATTCTGGGATGAGGTATGGGATTTTATTTGGGAAAGCCCGGTTGAAACCGAGCGAAAGGCAGCTCTCAAAATTATGCGAGAAACGATTGGAAGGCTTCACGAAGCCGGTGTAAAAATCCATGCCGGCAGCGATACCATGATGCCATACGTCGCCCCGGGCGCTGCTTTGCATGGCGAGCTGTTTGAGTTGGTAAATGGCCGGTTTGAGTGTCGAGGAAGCGTGGATGCCGGCAACCGCCATTGCCGGTGAGTTTTTTCCAGGGCCTTCTCCCGGCATAATCAAGGAGGGCGCTCCCGCTGATTTGCTCATTTTTGCGAAAGACCCCACAAATTCATTGGAGAATTTAAACAGCCTTCAAGCCGTTATTGCAGATGGAAGATTGTATACAAAGGAAACATTGGACGAATGTATGGCACAGTATCGCAGCCATTTCCACGGTGGGTTTTATTCTAAGGTGATGGGAGTTTTGGTAGCGCTTGCAAAAGGGAGTTATGCAAACTAAATCCTTTTAAAAGGTGGCTTCAAAAAATCAAACATCCGAAAATATTCTCTAAGTGAAATAAAAACAATAGACTATTAAGTGAACAAAATAGGCGAAAGCCTGGTACAAATAAATGGGTCGCATTTTTGATGCGAACCCAGGTTTTATTTCAATAGTTTTGCTAAAATAATTCCCAAAATTAGCCATACCGGAATCGAAATTAACAGCGCCCAAACAAACCCCTGGATGGTACTAAGGCGGTCGCGGAGATTTTTCTTCTCGAAAGATCGCTCAATGCGCAGTTTTACATCTTCCATGTGGAAGGGTTTGGTAATATAATCATAAGCGCCTTTTTTAATCGCCTCTACTGCGGTTTCGATGGAGGGATAGCCAGTAATCATAAGGAAAATGACGTCTTTATCTTTTTCCCGTATTTTTTTCAAAAGTTCCAGACCGTCAATTGTGGGCATTAATAAGTCGGAAATGATCAAATCGAATGCGCCAACTTCAAATTTATTCAGCGCGTCTTCGCCGTCGCTGGCGGTTACAACCTCGTATCCTAATGAGTCAAGATAGTTGTGCAGGACCTCCCGAATATTCTCTTCGTCATCAACTACCATCACTCGGCCAATCTTTCTCATCGCGTTTCCTCTTCTAATTTGTTTGTTAATAAAAACTTAGAAAAAAATCCATTCCTTCACAATAGTGAATATGATACGGCTAATACTATTATCGTTGTTTAAAGCCGGGAATTTAGCCAAAAAAAATAGGCCGACCGTGATGATCGACCTTTTTTGTAATTTTTTAGAATTATTTCGGCCCGTAGTTCACGCTTTAGCGGGTTTAAAAAATCAAAAGAACATGCCACTAAGTAGACCATTTCAAAAATCGTTGTGGGATTTACTTGAAAGTCAGCCATGCTTCGACTCCGCTCAGCATGACTCAAAGCCGCCATCCTGAGCGGAGTCGAAGGGGGACAAACCCTACACGCAATTATGAAATGCTCTCTAAGGTTAAGGCGTCGAAAAGTAAGCCGGTTCGGAAAAATCGCTTTCTTCGCCTCCACGAATGGCAGTAACAACAAATACTAATTTCACATTATCCCGTTTTGGCGTGAACAACTGAAAGGTATTTTTTATCGGTGATGATGTTAATTTAATCCAGCGTGAGCCGCCTTCTCGTTTGGCGTAAATCAAATAACCGGTATTTTCGCCGGAAATTGAATTCCAAATTAGCTTCATTTTGCTGTTAGGCATTTTTTCGATTTTTAAGTCTACCGGGGGCAATAAAGCTCCATTTACCAGCGATTCGATCCCGTCTGCGGAAGATATTTTTTGAACCTGATTGATCGCTTCTTTTGCGCGGCCATTTTGGGAAGGTGAAAACTTCTCCGAGCTGTTAAAAGATGTATTTACCGGTACGGTGCCGAGATGAAAAACCAGCTCTGCGCGGTGCGTATCTCCTAAATCTCCGAATGGCGCGTAAACGTAGTTAACCTTATGATGTCCCAACATCCGCAAACCGAAGCCGGCAGCCAAACCGCTGCCTTCCTGATCGGTAACCTGGTAACCGCCCCGTAGATAAAAATTATTGGATAAACCAAACTCCATACCGGGCAAAAAGCGAACTTGCTGCCCAACGGTTTTGGTTACATCCAATGCGAATACGCTATTCAAACTATTTACGCGATACGCTAATCCCGCGCGAAAGGTGGTTGGTAAAGACTCTTGTGACTCGATATACTTCACTGGCGGCCCGATATTTTGAACCGCAAAACCGACTCGCAGCCCGCTATATGGAATTTCCGCCAAAATACCGGCGTCAAATGCAATACCGCGAGCATTCACTGTTTCCAAACTTTCCTGAAAATATTTGATATTGGTTCCGATAGCAATATTATCATTTACCCGGTATCCCAGGCCGGTAGAAATGACTAAATCATAAACGGAGAACGTGCCGTTTTCGATGGGGCCGCCGGTTAACGGATCGACCTCATAGCGGGTAAACTCCGATGTGTGCAAAAATGATACGCTGCTGCCAATCGAAAATCGAGTAGAGAATGGATACATAAACGTAACATTCTCCACGGAAATATCTGCAAACCACTGAGCGTGATACAACATTAGCTCTCGATTCACCCCAAATCCCATCCCCGCAGGGTTGTAGTGGATGCCGTTCGCATTGCTGGCTAAAGCGGTGTAAGCGCTTCCCATTGCCTGCGCGCGGCTACCGACATCCAATCTCAAAAAATTGACGCCTGCTGTGTTTTGTGCAAAAAGCGCTCCCCAGGAAAAAATTGTCAGCATAGCGACAATTCGCCCGAGGAAATTCTTAAGCAAAAACCGAAAAAACATACATACTCCCTTCCACGTTTATTTTTGCAATGTGTTAGCAAACATTGCGCCAAATTGGAAGGGCAGTAAAAACAGAGGTTTGAAGGAGTCGTTAGTGAGGAAATTGTGTAGACTTTTTACAAAGAATTCGGAATCGGAGAAATCCTGGCTTCTGCAGCTACCTTAGCGTTTTTTATGAAGGAGAGTAGCCAAACTCCCCGCCTTAGTAAGGAGGGGAGTTTGGCGTATCTTTCCCATAATTTGCTAAGGTATACACGTAAATGGATAGCCGGACAGAAATCGGAAACTTCACCTAATCGCCCTATCCCCTGTTATACGGCTTATAATCCTATTAAAAATTTTGAAGAAAAATAAAAATATTAAGGGGGTGGAATTAGTTGTTTTGGTCTTTTTCTTTTCGACCACGATGTCTGCCATAACCATAGCCGCCCAAGCCACCAATAATAGCGGTTAATAAGGGAAAAAATATATCCTTAACAATCTGAGAGTTTCCAATGTAGGCGAAAAAACATAAGGCAATAAAGAAAAGAAAACCACCGACAATTAACGCTTTGGATTATCATGGAATTTCGGTCTTGTTCCCGCCCTAAAACCTTGTCTTGCACTTTGAGACGTTCAATTTCATATTCAAAGTTCCTTTCATTTTGCTGATGAGTAACCTCTAAGGATTGCTTTTCCACCTCGGCCTTAATCTTAGATTCTGAGGTCAGTTTATCTAAAAGTGTCAGCACCCCAACGGGTACAGATGTCACTTCTTCAGCTTCTTCGGGTATCGTTTCTGATATTTGTTTTTCGTCTTTTTTACTCATCACCAAATTCTTGGGTTTTTTCTTCTACTTCTGCCAATAGTACCTAAATAAAAACTACCTAAGTTTCTGTTAAGTGAATCATTAATAACACTCCGGGCAAAATTGGATACCTCATGACCAGAATAAACATCAACATGATAATACCCGCCTTCTACGCTAAACACTGCAAAATTTCCCGAATTCGGGTTGCTATTGGTTTTATTAACCTTCTCCAACGCATCAGTGAAAGTGTTAAATCTTAGATGTTTCAAATCTACTACCTCCAGACAAAAAAACTTATTGTATTACAGCCTATTTTTTTATTCATTTACGGCTTGTAAATCCAATAAGTTAATTGCTACTTCAAATATTACGAAGTTTTAAAGTAAAACGCAATACTAAGAGGCAAATAGAACTATTCCCTTAGTAAATTAATAGAGGAGAATCAATATACTATTTTCTCATCCTTGTAGTTCCGCAAAAGCTTTATTGAAAAGCATAAAGCCTTTGCTTGGTTGTAAATTTAAGTTTTCTTAAAAAAGAAACAGTTTGTTGCCTTGCTGAAAAACGCAAAGCAACGATTTTATTTATATTTTTTCGTGATAAATCAAGTTCTTTCTCGTTTCCCATAGCCCACCGCCTAATGCGGCGTTCTCCAGTTCAACAATTAAGACTACAATTCAGGAGATTCTGCTTCATCCGGTAAGTTCAGTTTCCACAAATCATGGAGCTTTTCGGTTGATTTTTTTGTGCTAAGGTCGCCGCCGTACATATAAATTTCACCGGAGTTCGCGTCGTAAAGCATACTGTGGTCCCGTCGCGGCGGGGGGCCGGGTGTGAGGTTCTTCCAGGTATCATTGATGAGGTCGAATGCCCAGGTATCATTTAATGGGCCGCCTTCGCCATCACCACCAAAGATAATCCATAAATTACGTCGTTTATCGAGTGCGGCTGTCATGTGCCGGCGAGGCGAGGGAGAAAATTTACCCTTCTTCTTTTTGTGTTTGATTTTTTTCCAGGTATTTGTTTCGAAGTAGAATGCCCAGGTATCGGTTGTGAATTCGTCTTCAATTTTATCCCAACCACCGAATATTAGCAGGCGATTTCGATCCTCATCATAGGCCATTTCATGGTAGATTCTTGCTTTCGGTCGCTTACTTTCCGCTATCGGTTCAATTTTAGACCATTGGTAAAACTCCGGAGATTCCGGGTCAAGGTTCAACTTCCAAATATCATTCAAAATGGGCCTCTCCTCATTTTGCCCTCCAAAAAAGTAAGCACACTTTTGGAAAGTGACATATTCCGCAGTATGATCTTCCAGGGGCGGCACTAACGAATCGCTTTTACTCTCCCATTGCAGGCTCGTTAAATCCAATTCCCATAATTCATTGCTGGTGTCGCCGTCTTCCCCGCCATGCATAATCGCCTTATGCCGGTGGGAATCATAAATCAGGATGTGGTCTTCCCGGGGAGGTGGGTTTTTTGCTGATGTCTGTAGCTGCTCCCATTGATTCCTTGTGGGATAATAAATCCAGGTCTCGGATACGGTGCTATCCGTATCTGTTTTACCGCCGAAGAGAATAAGGCGATTTTCCTGTGTATCAAATGCAATTGCCATATCCTCGCCTGCTGCCGGCGGCGTTTTTTGGGTAGAATTATGATCCAAAACTTTTATCCACTGAATATTGCCATCCCGGTTTTGCGGCACAGATTCCGGTGAGGAGTTAGCGTATGGTTTGGTGGCGCTACAACCACAGTATATTATTGAAATGATGAATAGAAAGGCGTTAGCGTATGGTTTCATAATAATTCCTTGATATGTTAGTTCGAAAAAAATTCAAGAAAATTCCCCGCCTTACGAAGGGGGGGAATTATGTGCTTTAAAAACTTACACTACACGAAGAGGTTAAACAGCAACCTATTCCGTTCTCAGCGCCTCAATAGGATCCATTCGGGCAGCTTTTTGTGCCGGGTAAAGGCCGAATACCACACCGACAATCACAGAAATCCCAAAGGCGGAAACAATTGCGATGATTGAAATAACCGTATCCCAATTGGCGTAAAATGTGATGATCTGCGCCATCAACGCGCCTAAAATAATTCCCATAATGCCGCCGGAGACGCTGATAAATACTGTCTCATTCAAAAATTGCAACATAATGTCGCGTTCCGAAGCACCGATTGCGCGCCGGATACCGATTTCACGAATTCGTTCCGTTACCGTTGCCAGCATAATATTCATAATGCCGATGCCGCCAACCAGCAGGGAAATCGCTGCAATCGCGCCCATCACGATATTAAAAATTTGCTGCGTTTTTTGTGCCTGCGCCAGCAACTCTCGCGGTATAATAATATCAAAATCCTTAACTTTGTTATGGCTGCGCAGCATCAAGCGTTCGATGATCCGTGAAGACGGCAACACAAGATCCTGATCGTCAATTTTAACGCTAATTTCGTCGATGGCATCATAAAGGTCTGCGTTTAACATCCGGTGAAAAATTGCCGTAATCGGTACATAAACATCGCGGTTAATATTGCGAACTTTTATAACAGTGTTTTTACCATCACGAATTTGTTTGCTCTGCATAACACCAACAACAGTATACCAGGCATCCTCAATCCGAATTTTTTCACCCAGAGGGCTTTTTAGCTGAAATAATTCCCGGGCAATCTCCCCGCCCAATACACAAACTTTTTTAGCTTCCAGTAAATCAATATCGGTGATGAACCGTCCTTGATCCGGAAAGGCATTGGTAACCCGAATGTATCCCGGATCGGTGCCAACAACCCGGCCACTGGCTTCTTTGTCGGCAAAATAAATTTGGGTATCAATGAATTTTAACGGCGCAGCCGCTTCCACGCCCGGTGCAATTTCCTGGATTAATTCGACATCCCGGGTGTTTAAACCAAAAGAGCCTTTATATTCCGCTTCCGCTTTTTTCTCCTCGGTTAAATCCATTTGGCGAATGCGAATATTATTCGTACCCAACAGTTTAATTTGCTCGACCGCCGCTTTCTGGGCACCGCCGGCAATCGACATCATTGCAATTACCGCTGCCACACCAAAAATAACTCCCAGCATCGTCAGCAAAGACCGCAGCTTGTGTTGTTTAATACTGCTTATACCGATGTTTAAATATTCTTTGTATTCCATTGGCTATTAAGTTTTTGATTAATTGATGTTAGCGCAGAACGCAAACTTTAGATCACTTTAAACTTGTAAACTTTATAATTGCAGCATATCCGCCGTAATTTTCTCATGAAATTCTTGCAAAATTTGGCCGTCTTTCATCTGGATAATTCGATCGGCCCAATTTGCTACTCCTACATCGTGCGTTACCAAAACGATAGTAACGCCTTTTTGATGAAGCGATGAAATCAAATTCATAATATCCTCGCCGGTTTTCGTATCGAGATTTCCGGTTGGTTCGTCGGCCAGGATGATATCCGGGTCGACAATTAGCGCGCGGGCGGTCGCAACGCGCTGGCGTTCGCCGCCGGAAAGCTCATTGGGAATATGTTCCAAACGATGGCCTAATCCGACGGTTTCCAGTATCGCTTCCGCTTTTGCCCGGCGCTCTTCTCGCGCAATTCCAGAGTAGAGAAGCGGCAGTTCCACGTTTTCCAAAACGGTTAGCTGGTTGATCAAATTAAATGATTGAAAAATAAACCCCACCCGCCGGTTGCGGAACCGGGATAGTTCGACATCATCCAGTTTTTGAATTTCCACACTATTAAAATAGTATTCGCCGCCGGACGGTTTATCGAGGCAGCCCAGCAAATGCATTAGCGTTGATTTACCGGAACCGGATGGCCCCATAATCGCTAAAAATTCACCCTTTTCGATTTGCAAATCGACGCCCCGCAGTGCGTGAACTTGCACCGGCCCCATATCATAAGTTCGTGTTAATCCTGATGCTTCAATTAGCATGTGTTGCTCGTTGTTAGTTGATAGTTATCACGCAGAGCGCATAGGGCAGAGCGCCTCCATACCATATTCTCTTATACCAGTATTAGCTTACGCTATGCGCTTTGTTTTTTAATTTATCCTTCTTTTTTTATCCTTTACTCACCTCGGTTCATCTAACAGCACGATCTCATTTTCCTCAAGGCCGTTTTTAACTTCCACATACAAATCGTTGCTTTTACCGCTTTCTACCAGGCGTTTTTCGGCAGCGTCGTCGCGTTTTAGATAAACATAGGTGCGCTCTTTATCAGTTGTAAAAACGCTTTCTATCGGGACATACAATACGTTTTCAAGTTTGCTAACGATAATATCCACATTGGCGCTAAGACCGGGTTTTAAGCGTTTGTCTTTTTCGTCCACCTGGATAATCAAATCGAACACTTTGGTTCCGGTTGGTTTGCCGGTGGCGGGATTAAATTTTCGCCGCGCCAGGGTGCCAATGCTTTCAACATGGCCTTTAAAGATGGCGCCGGGAAAGGCGTCTAATTTAATTTCCACCGGCTGGTCAATGCGAACTTTGCCCAGGTCAACTTCGTTGAGTTCCGACTTTACCTGCATAGAGCCGATATCCGGCAGATACATTAAATCCATTCCCTCGAAGGGAACCATTCCTTCCTGGATTTTATGGGCGTTCTCGCCGGTGCCCACGGTGGCGTATACGACAATTCCATCGCGCGGGGCAAGAATTGCCGTTTCGCTAAGTTTGCGTTTTTGATTTTTGAGATTGCTCTTGGCGCGTTCCACATCCGCTTCGCGCGCTTTTACAACAGAGGCGAGCGATTTGGTTTTCGATCTCATCTCCAGGTAAGACAATCGTGCTTGCTCAACTTCGCTTTCCACGATGTAGCCTTTTTCCGCCAATTGCGGCAGGGTTTCGTATTCTTTTTTGGCAGCTTCTTCTTTGCTTTTTTGCGCTTCTACTTCGTTTAAGGCGCGCTGAAGTTCGGCTTCGGCCACTTTAACCGCGGAGTGGGCGTCTTCGGTGTAAATCTTATATTTTTCCGATTCGAAAATTACCAAAGTATCGCCTTGTTCCGCCCAGGAGCCTTCCGGTGCAAGGTATTGAATCACCTTGTCGTTAATGGAGCTGATGGTCGCCTGGTCTTTAGCAATCAATTCACCAAATTCGTTGACGGTTACTGTTAAATTGCCTTTGCGTACTTGCGCGGTCAGAATGTCACGAATTTTGCTGCTATTGTTAGAAGAGACAATTGCCCAGGCAATGGAGACAATCGCCAAAATACCGACGATAATAAATATTCGTTTATTTTTGCTGCTGCCGGTTGCCGGGGTTTCTGTATTTTTTTTGGAAGCGGCGCTCATTATTCTTCCTCTCAATTATTTTGATGAATGATTGGATGCCCTCCTAATAACGATTCCAGGAGAGCTTGAACAACATAATAATCTGATAATTCCTGGGCGTAATCGACTTCGGCCTCTAACAAATCTTTTTGCGCATCCGTGATGTCAAGGTTCGATGCCCGGCCAAGATTGAACATAGTGGTTGCGAAGGTGATTTTTTCTCGGGCAGCGCTGATGTTCTGCTGCAAAATTTTTAACCGTTCTTCGCCATTACGCAAGTTGCGAGTGCTGGCACGCACCGAGAGCAATATGTTTCGACGCGTATCTTCCAGCGAGCGTTCGGATTGCCGTTCTGCCAGTTTTGCCCGCTGGTGCTCTGCCCGATTACTGAAATTGGGTAACGGATAGCTCAGTTTAATCCGGCCAACAATGTCGTTTTGGCGAGTTTCGCGAAAGATATCATCATCACTCCGGCGGGAAATGACGCCTTCCAGGGAGAGATCCGGCAAGGTATTATTCCGCGCTAATTTGGTTTGGAACTTCCCCTTTTCAAGGATCATTTCCTGGAGTTTGATGGTGGTATTATTGTTCATGGCGATGCTGATCCACTCTTCTTCTTTCAGTTCCACCGGAATAAAAGATAGTGTATCAATTGCCAGGGAAATATCTCGCTGGATATCAACGCCCATCACATTTTTTAGAACGTCCAGGGCATTGTCAAACTCGCGCTGGGCATTAATTTTTTCGCCATAATCTTGTTGGAGAATAATTTCCGCACTTAACACGTCGCGGCGGGTGGCTATTTTGGCGTCCACTTTTGCCAGCGAAACATCTTTTAACTTCAGGCTTCGTTCAATCGCAGCCTCTGTGGCAACCAGGAGTTTTTTCTGGCGAAGCACTTCGAATAACGCTTCTTTAACCTGGAAAATGGTCCCCAGGATGGCATCGTGCAGGCGATATTGTTCAATCTTAACATCGAGGTCTGCCAGCTTTACATCGCTATATCCAATGTTAAAGCCGAATCCTTTTAAAATGGGCTGGGTAAATGTAATTGTCCAAAGATTCGTGGGATTATCCTCAAGGCGATCCGTTTGATTGGTGGTGCGGGTAAGCTGGCGAGTAAATACAAGCGAGCCGCCTAACGGCACTTTCTCGGTAAGCGATATATCGATTTTTTCATTGGTGGTTTTATCTGACATCACATCGAGTGTATCAAATTGAGTCGTTTGTTCGCGTTCGATATTAAGGCTCAAATCCGGGAAAAAGCTTTGCCGTGTTCCCTGCTTGGATTGGTAAACCCGGTTGTATTCCATTCGGTCGATTTGAAGTTGAATATTATTCCGCAGGGCAATTGCAACGCAATCATTCAAATTGAGCGACTGTTCCAGAAGCGAATCAATCGTCGCAACATCCAACTTGATTGTCTCGGTGATAAATTCCGACATCACTTCTTTTTCTTTTCCCCATTCTTCCTGGGAAAAAGCAGTTGTTGTTATTAGAAAAAACGCTGTTAGAATTCGTATTAAAAATCGGTTGATCATTTTCTTTATTCGGGTTATTGATTGTTAACAAACGATTTAATCTTAGTTGCCTCGGCAAGAACGACAGTATGGCCTAAAATCGTAAATGAATTATTCTTAGGATTTACGGATTCCACTTTTCCTTTCCATTCCACGACTTTCAAATCTTCTTCCTTTACTTTTTCCACTGCGATTTCTGACGCTACAAATGTGCTGTCTTTATAATAACTGCCTTCAATTTCCACGTACATTCCGGGTCTGAGATCAGAGAAAGATTTAATTTTGTGAGAATCATCTCCATATTCCGTATCTTTGTTGAACTTGATGGGCAGGAAAAGCATAGAAATTTTCTTTTCTTCCGGCAACACGTTGCTAATGGGGCCGGTAATCTCCCAATCATCTTCTTCCACTTCGCCGTAAATCACCTCTACTTCTTTTAGCAAAATCGTGAAATCTCTTTGAAAAGTGCCTTCAACTTCAGCCCATTCCCCGGGTTTCAGATTGTTGAGAAATTTTTGAATTTTTCCTTCCTTTTGTGCAAAAACGGAAGCGCTGCTCAATAAAATTATGAATATCAAAATGCTGCTGGCTACTGATGATTTGAATCCTTTCATTATTCATCTCCTTATTTTATAACATCATACTGGTTTATTTAGTAGATCATTTGAACTGCGATGCTAAGATAAACCGAGAGCGTATCGGTTTTTTAACGCCTGTGTAAATTCAATGTAAATTGAAAATTTTGTGAGGAAGGGCAAATCAAAAAACGGCAGCAGTGGCAATTGGCAGCAGCAGTCATTCAAGAATCGGAGAGCCGGAGAATCGGAGAAAAGGATGGAAGCCAACGACGTTAAAGATTGCATCGCAAGGATCGTTAGGCAAACCCTGGACTGCCCTAAAAAAGAATCACCTTTGAGACCTGGTAGTTGTGCCGAATCTCAAAGGTGATGAGGTGGATTGGTATTTTTTAAATCGGATGCTTATTTTACAATTGCTGTTTTCAGATAGGAAATTTTGTTTTCAAAATTCAAGGTGTCTTCATCGACATCATTCTCTTCTAAAAGCGCTTCTGTAAAAAAGAACGCGTCTTTGAGGATTTCGATGAATTCTTCCTCGGCGGCCGGATCCAGATTGCGGCGTTCCGCCCAATCTTGCATAAACAGTGTGAAATATTTTTGAGAGGCTAAATCTACGGATTCTTCCCTGGTGCGATACATTTGATGGATATTTACAGCCATGTCTTTCTCCTTTGCTTTTTGTAATCAGCTCCCTTTAATATACGGACGGAATGCAACGATTATATTTCAGCCATGTAACATTTAGGTAAAAAAGCGCCTATCATTTTTTTGATGCGGATTGAGAAACTTTTACACATGAAATCAGCGGTTTTAAAATAGTTCGCTTAGATTTAGTGTTTGGAAAAGATTTTGTTTTTATTGAGGTTATCGGTTTTAAAATACTGATTTCAAAGATCGGTTTAAGGTAAAAAATTTGCGATCATAAATGATTATTGCAAATCACTTGCCACGATTGTAGCCGAGGCTTTAAAGCATAGATTTAAAAGGTGAGGATGGAGTTCCAAGGTGAGTTTAGGCTGTAGTTTTTATATCGCAGTTCTCATCTAAATACTGCCCAGTATCATGCCAATCTTGTGTGCGCGTTTTTGCCATTAATTTATATGAATAAAATTTATAACCCCTTCTCCGGTGCATCATTCAAAAGGCGGGTTATTTCCGTTTCCGCTTTCCGGTGATCAAACCGCCCCAGCCAGCGCGCGACTACCTGCCCCTGCTGGTTGAGTAAAAATGTTGCCGGAATTGCTCTTACGTGAAAGGCTGCCCAGGCTGGTGTTTCCAGGGTATCCAGCAAAACCGGGTAGGAAATTGATTTCTTATCAATCAATTTTCGTAATTTTTTAAAAGCGTCTTCTTCATCAATAGAAATGCCTAAAACCACCAACCCGGCATCGGCATATTTTTCATTTATTTTTTGAAGTTCCTTAATTATCTTCATTCAGGGAGCTCACCAGGTTTCCCAAAAATCGATTAATACCGCTTTTCCGGGGTAATTTTCCAGGCTCTTTTTTTCGCCGGATAAACTTGCTGCCGCAAACGCCGGCGCCGGGTAAGGAAATACCGGGGGAATGTAGGCTACCGGGTCTTCTTCAAATTTTTCCTGGCAATCTTTGGCGCAAAAATAATAACGATTCCCGGCGTGTTCGCTCCATGCTTTTACTTTTTCCGGCTGCGGATTTTCGTTCCCTTCATGCACCACACACACCAGGCAAACCGCTTTTTCCGGGATCTCCTGGGCGGGCAGAAACAGCGAAAACAAGATCGCCAAAACGATTATCCAAGATGAAGAACGTCGCAGCATTTTATACTCCTTTTTTGTTCAAATTTATACTACACGACAAAACTAGAAAATTCCTACCCCGAAAGGGCTTCTTACGAAGCGAAACACGCGAAACAAACGAAATTTTTATAAGAATAAACATATTTTTTGCGCCTTTTCGCCTATTTCGTAGGTTAATCATTTTTTTGCTGATCCCTAAAACCCGGCGGAAAACGCAATGCCAAAATTTTCCAGCCAGACATACATTAGACTGATGCCGTATCGATGGGGAAAGTAATTGAGCATCAAATGGGTTCGCTGGCCGTCGTACATTAACCGGGCAGAAACTCCTTTTCCGAACTCCACATTGCCGCCAAAGGGGAAATTTACCTGTTCATCCCATTCCGAGTAATTTAAGCTGGCGTATGCGGAAACCGGCAGCAGCGGTAAAAATTTAGCAGCGGTCAGGTAATACGATTGGGTTCCTTCCGGGGAGCCGATACGGTCGGAACTGGTGCCAAAGAAAAGCACCGGGCGGCCTTCCGTTTCGGT